>CAMLKO010000303.1 GCA_946480495.1 uncultured Caulobacteraceae bacterium | reverse complement strand
AACGCCGAAAGTTCGGCGGTGGTGGTAATCGGCGTCATCGGCTAGCTATAGCCCCGCGAGCGGGCGAGTCTGCAAGGGGCAAGCGTCGCGGCGCGTTCCATTCCACCCGCCCTGAAGTATTAGAGCGACAGATGACCGAGCGGCCAAACGGCCTCACCTATGCGCAGGCGGGCGTCGATATCGACGCCGGAAACGCCCTCGTCGAAGCCATCAAGCCGCTGGCGAAGGCCACTCGCCGCCCGGGCGCGGAAGCGGGGCTGGGCGGATTTGGCGCGCTCTTCGACCTGAAGGCGGCGGGCTATGACGACCCGCTGCTGGTCAGCACGACCGATGGGGTCGGCACCAAGCTGAAGATCGCCATCGAGACGGGGCTGCACGACACCGTCGGCATCGACCTCGTGGCCATGTGCGTCAACGACCTGCTGGCCCAGGGCGCCGAGCCGCTGCTGTTCCTCGACTATTTCGCGACGGGTAAGCTGGACGTGGAGACGGCGACGCGTGTGGTCGCCGGCATCGCCGAGGGCTGCAAGCAGGCGGGCTGCGCGCTGGTCGGCGGCGAGACGGCCGAGATGCCGGGCATGTACGCCGACGGCGAATACGACCTGGCGGGCTTCAACGTCGGCGCCGTGGATCGCGACGGCGTGCTGCCGAAGCTGGAGGCCCAACGCGCTGGCGACGTCCTGATCGGCGTCGGATCGAGCGGGCCGCATTCCAACGGCTATTCGCTGGTTCGCCGGATCGTGGAGCGGTCGGGGCTGGCGTGGGACGCGAAGTCCCCCTTCGGCGAAGGCACGCTGGCGCAGGCGCTGATGGCGCCGACGCGGATCTATGTGAAATCCGTCCTGCCGCTGGTGCAGTCAGGCCGGGTGAAGGGCGCGGCGCACATCACCGGCGGCGGCCTGATCGAGAACCCGCCGCGCGCCATCGCCGAAGGCCTGGCGCCGAAGATCGACTGGAACGCCTGGACGCTGCCGCCAGTGTTCGAGTGGCTGCAGAGGACCGGCGGCGTCTCCGACCACGAAATGCGCCGCACCTTCAACTGCGGCGTCGGCTTCATGCTGATCTGTTCGCCAACAGACGCCGAGCCGGTTCTGGCCGCCCTGCTGAACGCCGGCGAGGACGCCTTCGTCTGCGGCGAGCTCGCGGCCGCATGAGCCGCGCCAGGGTCGGGATCCTGATCTCCGGCCGGGGGTCCAACATGGCCTCCCTGATCGAAGCCTCGCACGATCCGGACTGCCCGTATGAGGTGGTGCTGGTCCTTTCCGACAATCCCGGCGCGGCGGGCCTCGAGCGCGCCCGCGCGCTCGGCGTCGAGGCCAAGGCCATCGACCGGCGGCCCTACGGCGCCGACCGCGAGGCCCATGAGCGGATCATCGACGACGCACTGAGGAACGCCAGCGTCGAGTATGTGGCGCTGGCCGGCTACATGCGGATTTTGACGCCCTTCCTGGTGGACGCGTGGAAGGGCCGGATGGTCAACATCCACCCCTCGCTGCTGCCGAAATACCCCGGCCTCGACACCCACCGCCGCGCCATCGAGGCTGGCGACGCGCAAGCCGGCTGCACCGTCCACCTCGTCACCAACGACCTCGACGGCGGCCCGATCCTCGGCCAGGCGCGCGTGCCGGTTCTGCCCGGCGACGACGAAGCGACCCTGGCGCAGCGGGTGCTGGCGGAGGAGCACAGGCTGTATCCGGCGGCGTTGGCGAAGCTCGTTCGCTGATCTCGACTGCGGCTTCATGCCAGATGCGCTTGCGCTCGCATCTGATGTTTCATACATCAACCCGAGAATCACAATGATCACCGGCCCTCAAATCCGCGCCGCGCGCGCCTTGCTCGGGATCGACCAACGGGAGCTGGCGCGGCTGTCGGGCCTGTCGGTGCCGACCATCCAGCGGATGGAGGCGTGCGAGGGCACCGTGCGGGTGGTCGTCGACAGTCTTGAGAAGGTGATGAACGCGTTCGCCACGGCGGGCGTGGAGCTGATCGTTGAGGGGACGCCGAGCCAGGGGACCGGCCGGGGCGTGAGGCTGCTGGAGAGGCGCTGAAAGGAAAGGCGATGTTGCGAGACTGGCGGCTGTTCGTCCCCAAGACGGTGACGGTCCTGAGGCAGGGCTATCGTCTCGTCGACTTTCGCCACGATACGCTCGCGGGACTGACCGTCGCCATCGTCGCGCTGCCGCTGGCCATGGCGCTCGCCATCGCGTCCGGAGCGACGCCGCAGGTCGGGCTGATCACGGCGGTGATCGCGGGCTTCCTGATCTCGGCGCTGGGCGGCAGCCGCTTCCAGATCGGCGGGCCGACGGGCGCCTTCGTGGTCATCGTCTATGGGGTGATCGCGAGCCAGGGCTACGACGGCCTGCTGATGGCGACCCTGATGGCGGGCGCGATCCTGATCGTCGCCGGGCTCGCGCGGATCGGGACGCTGATCAAGTACATCCCGGACCCGGTGACCACCGGCTTCACCACCGGCATCGCGACCATCATCCTCGCCAGCCAGCTCAAGGACTTCCTCGGGCTGACAGCGGCGAACGTGCCGGCCGACTTCCTGCCGAAGATCCAGGCGCTGTGGCAGGCGCGGGCGACGTTGAGCCTGCCGACGCTGGGACTTGCGGCCGGGTGCCTGGCCGCCATCTGGCTGCTGCGCCGCTATGCGCCGAAGGTCCCGGGCTTCCTGATCGTCACCATCGCCGCGGCGCTGCTGGTCATGGGGCTGAAGCTGCCGGTGGAAACCATCGGCACGCGCTTCGGCGGCGTGCCCTCGACCTTGCCCATCCCCAACCTGCACTTCTGGTC
>CAMLKO010000302.1 GCA_946480495.1 uncultured Caulobacteraceae bacterium | reverse complement strand
GCTGGCCGATGTCGCGACCAGCGGGGCCTACGCAGACCTGACCGGGGCGCCCAGCTTCGCCACGGTCGCCACCACGGGGGCCTATTCCGATCTTTCGGGCAAGCCCACGCTGGCGACGGTAGCCACGAGCGGCGCCTACAGTGACCTCACCGGTAAGCCCACGCTGTTCGACGGGGCGTTTTCCAGTCTCACCGGCAAGCCAACCACGCTATCCGGTTACGGCATCACCGACGCGCAGCCGCTTGACGGCGACCTGACCGCATTGGCGGCTCTGGCGGGCACGAACACCATCTACTATCGCTCGGCGGCGAATACGTGGAGCGCGGTCACCATCGGCGGCGGGCTGAGCTTTACCGGCGGCACGCTCTCCACCACCCGAACAACCAGCATGGGCCTCGTCATCGACGGCGGCGGCTCGGCGATCACGACCGGGATCAAGGGCGACCTCCACATCCCGGTGGCCTGCACGATCACCGCCGTGGACATGCTGGCCGATCAGTCTGGCTCTATCGTCATCGACATCTGGAAGGACACCTACGCTAACTACCCCCCGACCGTGGCCGACACGATCACGGCTTCAGCGAAGCCCACGATCTCCACCGCTCTCAAGAGCGAGGATACGACCCTGACAGGCTGGACCGTTTCCTGTTCGGCCGGAGACACCCTGCGCTTCAATGTCGATAGCTGTACGTCGATCACGCGGGTCGCGCTGTCCCTGAAGGTCACGATCTCATGAGTTACAACTATTACCCGCAGTCCGCGACGGGACTTAATTACGTCACCTACCCCGCGGGGCCTAACCCGCTGGCGACCCTGGTTTCCTCCAGCGCGTCAGCCAACACAAAGGGCTCGTATGCCGAGATCGTCTCCGCAACGGGTTTTGCCGCCAACGGGGTTTGGGTGGAGGTTCAAACTTCAACCGCGTCCGGCACGGGCGGTCAAGTCCTGCTTGATCTGGCTGTTGGCGCGGCTGGGTCAGAAGTTGTCGTAATCCCCAACCTCATGATCGCGGGGCCTTTTGGAACGACCTCAATTCAAGGGTCGTTCATAGCGTTTTTCCCGTTGGCGATAGCCTCCGGCGCGCGGGTTGCCGCAAGAATGCAAGATAGTCTCGGAACTGGAACCGCGAGAATTGGCATCACCCTGGTGGCAGCTGGCGATACGCCAGGTTGTTCTTCGTTTGTCGCTTACGGGGTAGATACCTCGACGTCGGTCGGTACTTCGATTGATCCGGGCGCGTCAGCCAACACAAAGGGCTCGTATGTCCAGCTCACCGCCAGTACGTCTGCTGTTGGTCAATATGCAGTTCTGGTCACCAATGGAAGGGCAAACACGGCGCCTTCGGCTGCGGTGTGGGCCATGGACCTCGCAACCGGCGGGGCGGGCTCGGAAAGCGTTCTCGCCCGCGATTTAAGGGGCGGTGCGACGCCCGATCCCGGCCATTGGACGGCGCCTGCGTTTTCGTTCCCAACGTATATTGCGGCATCGACGCGCCTGTCAGTGCGCGCTTCGTGCAACATCACAGATGCCACCGACCGGCTTTTTCGCGCCGCCATCTACCTCGCCACCGCCCCTGCCGAGCCATCCGGAGGCGGTGGCGGCGGCGGTTCATCCACATGGTTCGGCGGCGCCTAATTCTCGAAACCGCCGCATCGGCCAAAGACAGATCAGCACTGCGTATGTCGCCAGCATCCACGACGCGGCGTGCAAAGTGGCGAACGCGGCGATGGCGATCAGGCTGCGCCACGAAAAGCCGAGCATGATTGCCACTGTGGCCGGGATAAGAAGGGCGGCCTCGTAAGAGACGGCGTGTGGCGAGATGAGCAGGCTGCCGGCGATGAGCGCGATCAAGCGCGACGGTGTGTCGGCGGGATCGGCGCGAAGGAACAGGACCACAGCCGCCAAGGCAATCGCGGGGACGAGCATCACTGGCGCCCCCAGCAGGGGAACCGATAACGATCGGTTGGCGTCGTTGAACGACGCTAACGAGACTACCCAGTCCAACCAGTAGTGCGGGCCGACCGACAGGCTGATGAGGCACAGCACGGCTCCCGTGGCCATCATCGCCAGCAAGGCGCGCCAATTACGCTCTAGCGCCAGCACAACGGGTAGGAGCAGCATGATTTGCGGCTTGATGCTGAAGGCGAGGCCAAACAGCACTCCGGCCATTAAAGGCGGGGCCGTGAAGCCGAAAACGAGGAGCGAGCCTAGAAAAAGCGTCGTCTGCCCCGCCAGCGAGGCGAAGACGCACAGGGGGCTGAGCAGGACAAGCCATGCGCCGTGTCGAACGAGGCGCGCGGTCGCCTCAACGAAAACCGTCATTGAGGCGGCGCACCAAAGGCTTAACGCTACCCCATAGGGCAACAGATGGATGGCCCGCAAAAGTGGGATAACGGTCGGAGGGTAAGCGAATGGGCGTGGTCCTGGCCCCGACTGAAGGCTGGTTAGCCATGTCGTATCGTAAACCGGGCCGGGCGTTCCGGCTGCGTAGAGAACGCTGAAGTCAGGCGCCATCGGGCGGCTGTGGAAAATCCACGCCACCCACGCCAGCGAACCCGCGAACACCAGCAGCGGACGGACGAGGCCCCTCATGGGGCCACCCTACCACAACCTGTGAACGATCAGGAGGGCCGACTTGCCCGATTCCACGACGACCAACCGCGCCTATGTGAAGCCCGAAGACGGGGCCTCCGAAGACACCTGGGGCGTCAAGCTCAACAACGACTTCGATAGCATCGACGATGACATCTATGCCCTGCTGACGACGGCCAATTTCGGCGTCAACAGCGGCACGGCGAATGCGCTGG
>CAMLKO010000301.1 GCA_946480495.1 uncultured Caulobacteraceae bacterium | reverse complement strand
ACAAGTCCGGCGTCGCCATGCGCTTCCCGCGCATCAACCGCATCCGCTGGGACAAACCGGCCCGCGAGGCCGACGAACTGGAGGCGCTGGAGCGGCTGCTCGACCAGGAGCAGGCGCGCGGCGGCTAGCCGTTGTAGCCGCGGATCGCCTCGATGATGCGGTCCTGCGTCGCCGCGTCGAGATAGGGGTGCATCGGCAGCGCCAGCACCGTTTCGGCCTTGGCCTCGGTGACCGGCAGCCCGCCCGCGCCTTGCGGGAAGTGGGCGTAGGGCTGCTGCTGGTGCATGGGCACCGGATAATAGACCGCCGTCGGGACGCCCTGTCCGCGCAGGTGGACGGCCAGGCCGTCGCGGTCGCGGTGCTCGATGACGTACTGCGCCCAGACCGAGACGCCGCCCTCGATCACCGCCGGGACCTGCAGCACCGAGCCGTCGAGGCCTTCGGCGTAGCGGTTCGCCACGGCCTGCCGAAGCGCGATCTCCTCTTCGAAGATGGCGAGCTTCTCGATCAGGATGGCCGCCTGGATCGTGTCCAGCCGCGAGTTCATGCCGATGCGGGCGTTGAGGTACTTGGCCTCGTGCTCGAAGGTGCGGCCCTGCAGGTCCTCGGCCACCGCCTTGCCGTGGACGCGGAAGCTGTCCATCCGGTCCCACAGCGCCTGGTCGTTGGCCAGCACCGCGCCGCCGTCGCCGTAGCAGCCCAGCGGCTTGGCCGGAAAGAAGCTGGTGGCGGTCACGTCCGCCCAATGGATCGGGTGCTGGCCGCCCAGCGTGCAGCCGAAGCCCTGGGCCGAGTCGCTGATCAGCTTGAGCCCATGGCGATCGCAGATGGCCTTGAGGGCGGGATAGTCCGCCGGCTGGCCGAACAGGTCGACGGCGATGACCACCTTTGGCGTCAGCCGGCCCTCCGCCTTGATCGCCTGGATGGAGGCTTCGAGATGCGCCGGATCGATGTTGTAGGTGTCTGGCAGGATGTCGACGAACACCGGCTCGGCGCCCACCCAGGGCACGATCTCGGGCGTCGCCGTGAAGGTGAAGGACGGACAGAAGACCGCGTCGCCCGCGCCGACGCCCCAGGCCATCAGCGGCAGGGCCAGCGCATCGGTGCCGTTGGCGCAGGACAGCGCCAGCTTCGCCTGCCCGAACGCGGCCAGCCTGGCCTCGAACTCGCGGACCTCGGGGCCCATCACATAGCCGCCGTGGTCCAGCACGCGGGCGATGGCCGCGTCGATGCGGTCGCGGATGCGCCGCTGCTGGGCGGCAAGGTCGATGAAGGCGATGCTCATGGGGCGGCGCCTATAGGCTGTGTCGCACGCGCGGGCGACTAAAACCTTGTGTCGGCTTGTTTCGCCTCACGCCATCGCCTGGTCGAGGTCGGCGATGAGGTCGTCGCAATCCTCGATGCCGACGGAGAGCCGGATCAGGCTGTCGGAGATGCCGAGCCCGGCCCGCGTTTCCGCCGGGATCGAGGCGTGGGTCATGATCGCCGGATGCTCGATCAGGCTTTCGACGCCGCCGAGGCTTTCGGCCAACGTGAACAGCTGCGTGCGCTCCAGCACCCGCCGCGTGCCTTCGATATCGCGGTCGAGGACGGCGGTGATGATGCCGCCAAAGCCGTTCGCCATCTGGCGCTTGGCCAGCGCATGTTGCGGATGGCTCTCAAGGCCCGGGTAGATGACCTGCTTCACGTCGCTCCGCGCCTCCAGCCATCGGGCGATGGCGAGCGCGCTGTCGCAATGGCGCTGCATGCGGAGCGCCAGCGTCTTGAGGCCCCGCAGCGCCAGGAAGCTGTCGAAGGGCGACAGGATCGCCCCGGCCGCGTTCTGCAGGAACTTCACCCGCGCGGCCAGGTCGGCGTCGTCGCCCACCACCGCCACGCCGCCGATCATGTCGGAGTGGCCGTTCAGGTACTTGGTCGCCGAGTGGGTGACGATCGAGAAGCCGAGCTCCAGCGGGCGCTGGATGTAGGGCGAGGCGAATGTGTTGTCGGCGACGGTCAGCAAGCCGCGCCGCTTGCCGATCTTCGCCACCGCCGCGAGGTCGACGAGCCGCAGCGTCGGGTTGGTCGGCGTCTCGACCCACAGCATCTTCGTGTTGGGCTGGATGGCGGCTTCCATCGCGGCGAGGTCGCTCATGTCGACGTAGCTGAACTCCAGCCCGGCCGAGCGGCGCCGCACCTTGTCGAACAGCCGGAAGGAGCCGCCATAGAGGTCGTCGGTGGCGACCACATGATCCCCGGCGTCGAGCAGCTCCAGCACCGTCGCGCCGGCCGCCAGCCCCGAGGCGAAGGCGAACCCCGCCGTCCCGCTCTCCAGGTCGGCGATGCAGCGCTCGAAGGCGAAGCGGGTAGGGTTCTGGCTCCTCGCATACTCAAAGCCCTTGTGAACGCCCGGGCTTTCCTGCGCGTAGGTCGAGGTGGCGTAGATCGGGACCATCACCGCGCCGGTAGTCGGATCGTGGCTCTGGCCGCCGTGGATGGTGCGGGTGGAGAAGGCCAGGCGGTTCTTGCCGCCTTGTCCGTTCTTTGGCGTCGTCATTGAGCGGTCCGGCGCAGGTGGTTGATGAGGTCGACCGGGGTGATAAGCCCGACCAGCGTATCGCCGTCCATCACCACCGCCACCTCGTCGCGGTCGAAGACGCCCTTCAGCCGCTCCACCGGCTCATGGACCTGCAGGGTGTGGACCTCGCGGGTCATCGCCGCCGAGACCTTCGCCCCGAACCGCTCGGCGCGGCCCTCGCGGGCGCCGACCGCGCGCAGGATGTCGCTCTCGTCGAGGATGCCGACCAGCTTGCCGTGATCGACCACCG
>CAMLKO010000300.1 GCA_946480495.1 uncultured Caulobacteraceae bacterium | reverse complement strand
GCGAGGTCCTGCGGCATGTCCACGCCGCCGCTGGTCGCGAGGTCCGGCGGCGCGTCCTTCGCGTCGAGATAGCGCCAGCCCTGGAAGGCCCGCCTCGGCTGCGGCGCGGTCAGGATCAGGTCGGGCCCAAGGTCGATCCGGCAGGGTTGAGGCCCGCTGTCCAGAGTCGTGATGCTGACGATCTGCTGGCGGACCAGGATGACGCCCTTGATCACCCAGTAGAGCGAACCGCCGTCCAGCAGCTCCGCCGCGCGTTTGGGTGTCTGGCGGGTCGGCACGATGGGCGGGATGCCGCGTTTGGCCCGATCCGCGCGCCAGGCCCTCAACTCCTCGACCGAGTCCGCGCCGACGCAGAGCTTGATCAGGTGCAGCGCCATCAGGCCATCCAGGAGGGTTTGCGACGCGCCAGGAAGGCCCGCACGCCCTCCTGCCCCTCGTCGGAAACCCGCCGCGCCGCGATCCGCCGGGCGGTCAGCTCCATCAGGTGATGGTCGATCTCGCGGCCGAAGACGTCGTCGACCAGCCGCTTGGAGTCCTCCACCGCGCCGGGCGCGCAGGCCATGATCTCCTTGACCAGCCGCGTCTTGGCGCCCGCCAGCTCGCCCGCCGCCACGACCTCGCTGACCAGCCCGATCTTCTCGGCGTGGGCCGCGTCGAACACCCGCCCGGTCGCAAACAGCGCCCGCGCGTGCCGGGGTCCGATGGCCCGCACGACGTAGGGGCTGATGGTCGCCGCCAGCAGGCCGAGCCGCACCTCCGAGAACGAGAACTTCGCGCCCTCGACCGCGATGGCGATATCGCACGCCGCCGCCAGTCCCGCGCCGCCGCCGAACGCGCCGCCCTGCACCACCGCCACCGTCAGCGCCGGGATGTCCCACAGCGCCTTCAGCATCGCCGCCATGGCCATCGCGTCGGCGCGGTTGTCGTCCTCGGTCAGGTCCGCGGCGGCCGCCATCCAGTCGAGGTTGGCGCCGGCGCTGAACGTGCTCCCCGCGCCCTGCAGGAAGACGATCCGCACGCCCTCGGCGCCGTGCATCGTCTCGAACGCCTGCCGGAGCGCGGCGATCAGCCGGTCGTCGAAGGCGTTCTTCGTCTCCGGGCTGTTGATGGTGATGGTCGCCACGCCCTCGACCGTCGCACTGATGTGGACGAGCGGGCTGTCGGCGTCGGTGTCGACGTTTTCGACGAAGGGGTCGGCGATGGGGTTGGTCATGGGGGAGGCCTCTGTTGTCTCACCGATAGCGCGTTCGCCGCGGCCCCGAAAGCCGCGCGCATAGCCGCGACTCGTCGCCCGCGCTAGGGTGGCGCCGTGGCGAAACGGCGCGATATCCCCGATACGGCGCTGGCGCATCTCTTCGACCGGGAGCGCCGCAACGGCGCGGCGCGCTGGTTCGCGCTTCCCGGCGGCTCGACGCTCTACAACGCCGATGAGCCGTCCGACGAGCTCTACTACCTCCACGCGGGCCGCCTCGGCGTCTTCCGCAAGCACGAGGGCCAGGAGCAGCAGTTCCTCGGCATCATCCGCCCGGGCGAACCGGTGGGCGAGATGGCGATGATCGCCGGCACGCCCCACTCGGCCAGCGTCATCGCGCTGCGCGACAGCGAAATCCTCGCCCTGCCCCGCGCGGCGCTGTTCCGCGACGCCGACCGCCACGTCCTGACCGAGCTCGCCCGGCTGGTGGTCGTGCGCACGCGCAGCAGTTCAAGGCCCGACGCGGTCGGCGCGCCGTCGGTGTTCGGCTTCATCGCCGCCGACTCCGGTCCGCCGATCCGGCCCTTGGTCGGCCAGATCGCCGCCGAGGTGGAAAAGCTCGGCTACTCCGTCGCCGTCGCCGGCGCGGACGCGGTCGATGCGCCGACGGAGTGGTTCTCCAAGCTCGAGGCGGCCCACGACTTCATCCTCTACTCGGCGGAACACGGCGAAGAGGCCTGGAAGCAGCTGGTCGGGCGCCAGGTGGACCGGATGTTCCGCGTCGGCCACGGCGGGCGCAAGCCGCCCAAACGGTTTTCGACCTACGCCATGGAGCCGCTGCAGGCCCAGCAGCTCGTCGACCTGATCCTCGTCTGGCCGGCCGGCCGGAGCGCGCCGACGGGCTCCGGCGCCTGGCTCGACGCCACCAGCGCCGCGCGCCTGTTCCACGTCCACGCCAACAACGCCCATGACCTCGCCCGCATGGCCCGCGTGCTGACCGGCCAGTCGGTGGGCCTCGTCCTCTCGGGCGGCGGCGCGAGGGCCTACGCCCACATCGGCGCGATCCGGGCGCTGCGCGAGCACGGCGTGCCGGTGGACTTCATCGGCGGCTCCTCGATGGGCGCGATGATCGGCGCGGGCCTGGCGCTGGGCTGGGGCGACGCGGAGATGGACCGGCGGATGCACGCGGCCTTCGTCGATTCCAGCCCGATCGCCGACATCGCCTTTCCGCCGCTCGTCGCCATGACCGGCGGCCGCATCGTCGGCCAGCGGCTGGAGGAGAATTTCGGCGACCTGCAGATCGAGGACCTGCCGCTGCCCTTCTTCTGCGTCTCCTCGAACCTGACGACGGGCGCCTATCACCTGCATCGCCGGGGCCTGCTCTGCCGGGCGCTGAGGGCCTCGATCGCCCTGCCGGGCGTCATCCCGCCGGTCACCGAGGGCGAGGACGTCCTCGTCGACGGCGCGGTGATGAAGAACCTGCCCTCGGACCTGATGCACGCCTTCCAGCTCGGGCCGGTGGTCGGCGTCGACGTCAGCCGCGCGCGCAGCATCACCGCCGAGGACGTGAAGCACCCGCACTTCTGGCGCTGGCTGTTCACCGGCGGCTGGCTGCAGGGCCCGCCGATCGT
>CAMLKO010000299.1 GCA_946480495.1 uncultured Caulobacteraceae bacterium | reverse complement strand
ATGGCGAGGCTCTCGAAGCCCCCCCACGAAAACCCGAGGCCGAAGAGCTGGAGCGCGTCGAGGAAGGCGTTCACCGCCTTGCGTGGGCCCGGCTGCACGACGAAGCCGAAGAGGCCGCAGGCGCCGGTGTAGTCCCGCTTCCAGAGCGTATGGCCGGGATCGCCGGGCAGGGCAGGGTGGAGAACGCGCAGGACCTCCGGCTGCTCGCCCAGCCAGGTCGCGATTTCGATGCCGCTGGCGCCATGCCGCGCCAACCGCGTCGGCAGGGTGCGCAGGCCGCGGAGCATGTCGTAGGCGGCCTCGGGCGCAACGGACCAGCCGAGCTCATGCATGCCGTCTTCGAGTTGCCGCGCAATCTTCGGGTCCGAGGTCGCGGCCGAGCCCATGAAGATGTCGGAGTGGCCGCCGACGTACTTTGTCAGCGCCTGCGCGCTGATATCGACGCCGTGCGCCAGCGGCTTGAACAGCAAGCCCGCGCCCCAGGTGTTGTCCATCAGGGTCAGGATGCCCCGCGTCCGGGCCAGCGCAGCGATGCCGGAGACGTCCTGCACCTCGAAGGTCAGCGACCCTGGCGATTCCAGGACGATCAATCGCGTGGCCGGCGTGGCGAGCGCCAGCAGCGCTTCGGGCGCGAGCAGCGGATCGTAGTAGCGGACCTTCACGCCAAACCGCGTCAGGACCGTGTCGCAGAAGCGGCGGGTGGGTTTGTAGACGCAGTCGGCGACCAGCGCCTCGTCGCCGGCCTTCAGCACCGCCAGCATAGCGCCCGTGAGCGCCGCCAGACCCGAGGGATAAAGCTGGACCGCCGTGGCTCCCTCCAGCTCCGCCAGCGCGTCGGCCAGCGTCATCTGGGTGATGAGCCCCGCACGGCCGTAGCCGAGGTCTTCCTCGTAGAGCGCCTTCGCGTTCGGCAGCAGGACGGTCGAGCCGCGCTGGATCGGCGGGCCGACGGTCTTCGGCAGCTTTTTCGGCGTCTTGCCGGCGCGGATGAGGCGGGTCTCTTCGTCCATGACCCGCCTAAGATACTTCAGGCCGCGCCGGTTGCGACCGGCGTGTCCTCGCGACCGCCCCATTCGGCCCAGGAACCGTCATAGACCGCCGCCCGGGGATGATCGACGCGGGCAAGCGCCAGGGCCACGATCGCCGCGCTGATGCCTGAGCCGCAGGTGGCGACCACGGGTTTCCTCACGTCCACCCCGGCCGCCTCGAACACCGCCCGCAGCGCTTCGGGCGACTTCATCGTCCCGTCGGGCGCGATCAGGACGGAGGAGGGCACATTCAGCGCGCCCGGCATATGGCCGCCGCGAAGGCCCGGACGCGGCTCCGGCGCCTCGCCGGTGAAACGGGCCGCGGCGCGGGCGTCGACCACCTGTTCGCGGCCGCCGTCCAGGATCTTGCGCATCTGGTCGAGGTCGCGGACGAGGTCGGAGGTGTAGCGGGGCGTGAAGTGGCGCTCCTGGGTCGCCGGCGGCATGTCCTCGATGGGGCGGCCCTCGGCGATCCACTTGGGTAGGCCGCCGTCCAGCACGACAACGCGTTCGTGGCCCATGGCGCGGAACATCCACCACACGCGCGGGGCCGAAAAGATGCCGGAGGCGTCATAGACGACGATGGTCGAGCCGTCGCCCAGCCCCATCTTCTTCACCCGCGAGGCGAACTTCTCGGGCGGCGGCAGCATGTGGGGCAGGGACGAGGAAAGGTCGGCGATCTCGTCGATGTCGAAGAAGACCGCGCCCGGGATGTGGGCCAGCGCGTACTCCGCCTTCGGGTCGCGCTCGTCGCCCGGCAGGTACCAGGTGGCGTCGATGATCTTGATATCGGGCGCGCCCAGCCGCTCATGCAGCCATTCGGTGGAAACGAGCGGGTCGGACATCAAGCGCCTCTTCTAGAGCCAGGCCGGAACGGGCAGGCCGCGTTCGGCCAGGAATGCGGGGTTATAGAGCTTGCTCTGATAGCGCGAACCGTGATCGCACAACACCGTCACCACCGTGTGACCGGGTCCCAGATCGCGCGCCATGCGTACCGCGCCGGCGACATTGATGCCCGATGACCCGCCAAGGCACAGCCCCTCGTCCTGCACGAGGTCGAAGATGACCTGCAGCATCTCCTCGTCGGGGATCTGGTAGGCGTGGTCGATGACGAGGTCGGCGAGATTGGCGGTGATCCGGCCCTGGCCGATGCCCTCGCTGATCGAGGTCCCTTCCGACTTGAGCTCGCCGTCGGTGTAGAAGCTATAGAGCGCGGCGCCGTGAGGGTCCGCCAGGCCGATCTTCACCTCGGGTTTCCGGGCGCGAAGGGCGGAAGCGACGCCGGCGAGCGTGCCGCCGGAGCCGACGGCGCAGATGAAGCCGTCCACCCGGCCATCGGTCTGCTCCCAGATTTCCGGCCCGGTCGTCTGCTCGTGCGCGACGCGGTTGGCGACGTTGTCGAACTGGTTGGCCCAGACCGCGCCGTTGGGCTCGGTCCTGTCAAGTTCCTCTGCCAAGCGACCGGAATACTTCACATAATTGTTTTCATTGGCGTAGGGGACCGCGTCCACCTCCACCAGTTCGGCGCCCATCAGCCGGATGGCGTCCTTCTTCTCCTGGCTCTGGGTGCGGGGGATGACGATGGTCGTCTTGTAGCCCAGCGCGCAGCCGACCATGGCGAGGCCAATGCCGGTGTTGCCCGCCGTGCCCTCGACGATGCGGCCGCCGGGACGCAGCAGGCCGCGCTCCTCGGCGTCGCGGATGATGCCGAGCGCGGCGCGGTCCTTCACCGACTGGCCGGGGTTCATGAACTCGGCCTTGCCGAGAATCTCACAGCCCGTCGCCTCGCTGGCGGCG
>CAMLKO010000298.1 GCA_946480495.1 uncultured Caulobacteraceae bacterium | reverse complement strand
CGGTGATGGAGTCGCGGTCCATCACGTTCTTGACGTAGGCCATGATCTTCCAGCCGGCGGGCTCGTTGGAGAAGATCGCGGCGAGGTTGATGTTGGTATAGGCCTTCAGCTTGTCGTAGCCCGGCATGTTGAAGATGCGGGTCCAGGCTTCCGACTGGTAGTAGAGGTCGGTGTGCAGGGTCGCGAGCCAGCTGTTGGGCAGCGGGATCGTGTAATCGGCCGTAATCGTCGCGGTGAAGTGCGGCGCGTTGGGCAGCTCGTTACCGGAGAGGTCCTTATCGATGCCTTCCCCATGGTTGGGGGCCGTCGAAGGATCCCAACCCGGATAGGTCGTGCCAAGCGGCACGCCGGTCGGCCAGCCGGGGTAATGCGACAGGTCAGGGTTCCAGGCAGCGTAGTCGACGTTCCGGTGGTTGTACGCCGTCGACGGGTCTGGATTGAGCTGGTAGGGCCTCTCGGTCACAGGGTCCCAGCCCAGCGAATAGGCGAGTTCGCAGCCGCCGGGGTTGCCGCCGGTCACCCCGCCCAAAGCGACAGGAACAGGGGTTTCGCTGCCGTAACTTCCGACCATCAGCCACTTCGGCATGATGCAGTTGGCGGTGTAGGTCGGGAACGGCCGCACGAGCACCCAGTCGGGATTGCCCGCGGTGCGGTCCATCAGGTCGATCGCCTTCTCGCCGTCGGCGACGCGGGTGTTTTCGTAGCCGCCCTTGAAGCCGAGCCGCAGGTTCTCGAGCGGGCGCCAGTCGGCCTCCAGCTCCAGGCCCCAGACCTTGGCGTCGAAGTTCAGGTTCAGAGCCGACCGGTCGACGATCTGGGAGATCTGATAGCCGGTGTAATCGTAGTAGAAGGCGTCGCCGTTCAGCGTCAGCTTGCCGTCGAGCAACGTGTTCTTCGAGCCCAGTTCGAAGGCGTTGACGAACTCGGGATCGAAGGTCTTCGGGTGGGTGACCGAAACCTTCGCGTCGGCGACATTGGCGTTGGCGCCGCACTCGCTGCAGTAGGCCGTGGCCCCGGCGGGCGGCGGGTTGGCGCCCCCTGCCTTGTAGCCGTGCGCCATCGAGGCATAGAGCAGCGTCTCGTCGGTGAAGGAAAGGTCCGGCTTCCAGTCGAGGGTAAGACGGCCGGTCGGCTCGTTCCATTCCTGTTCGATGACTTCGTTGACGGGGTAACCCACCGAGTCGGAGGCAAGCACCCAACTGGGGATGCTCGGCGCTTCCTTCTTGTCGACGGTCCAGCGAAGGCCGGCGGTCAGCTTCAGGTTCTCGGCGATATTGTAGTAGGCCTCGCCGAACACGGCGTAGGAGATCAGCTTGTAGGGATTCTTGCTGAGGAAATAATTGTGGCCCAGATCGTTCAGGTTATTGATCGGATTTGGATCCATGTAGGTGCAGTTGAGGATATCCTGGATCTGATGGAAATCCGGCGGCGCCATCCCCAACGGCAGGCACTGAAGATTGTCGCTCGTCGCCGGATCGTACGGCGGCAGAGGCCGACCTACTCCGCCATAAGGTGAAATGGCGGAGATCAGACTAAGGCTGTTGACGAAGACGTAGTATTTATCCTCGGTGTCGTAGCGCAGGAAGTTGGCGCCGACGCTGAAGTTGAAGGGTCCGGAATAGTTGGACGCCAGCCGCAGCTCCTGGCTGAACTGACGCGACCGGGCGGTGGAAAGATCGATGGCGACCAGCCGGTCGGCGCAGCCGATCTGCGGATCGCAGAAAATGCCCCCGTTGGGCCCTTCCAGCAGAACCCCCGGGCGCTCATCGTACGGCGTGGGTTGCCGCCAGGCGCCCGGAATGGTGTTGAAGCGATTGTAGTCTTCGCTGGAGAACAGGAAATCGGACAGGTACCCGGTTTCGGACGTCAGCGTCAGGTCGTCGGCTAGATCGATGCTGAACTGCAGCTCGGCGACGTCGGTCTTGGCGCGATACTTGGGGTCGACCGTCGATTCGATGACGCGCAGATCGTCCGACTGCGTGCGCCTCACATAAGGGTTCGTCAGGGCCGCCGGCAGGAAGACGAAGCTGAGCGGATAGTAGTAGGGCAGCGACAGGCCGTTCGGCACCTGGAAGGATTCCGGCGCGTACAGCGACGCCGGCTTGCATCCCTGGCTGAAGGCGACGCTTGGGTACATGCCGCCCTGGCCGACGTTGGGCAGGGACTCGAACTCGCCCACCGGCATGCCGGCGACCTCGGTGATTTCGTCCGTGTTGCAGAGCTGCTTGCCCGAGCGCAGGCGGTCGTCGTCTTCCTGGAAGTGTTCCCAGATCAGGTTGGCGTGGATGTTGTCGGTCGGCTCGAAACGGAGCGACAGGCGGGTCGACCACAGGTCGCGGCCGTCGATGGGATTTCCGGTCAGCTCGTTGGTGGCGTAGCCGTCGCGCTTGGTCCAGGCGGCGGCCAGCCGCAGGGCGACCTTGTCCTCGACGAGGGGCAGGTTGATCATCCCCTCGATGCGGCTGGAATTGTAGTTGCTGACGTCGCCCGACAGCCGCGCTTCGTAGCGGAAGCTGGGCTTGGCCGAGATGATGTTGACCACGCCCGCGGTGGCGTTGCGGCCATAGAGGGTGCCTTGCGGTCCGCGCAGCACCTCCACCCGCTGCAGGTCGTAGAATTCCTGCTCGAAGAAGCGGTTGCGGATGAAGGAGGTGTTGTTGAAGGCGATGGCGACGGCCGCGTCCGTGGTCGCCGAGATGGCCTGGGTGCCGATGCCGCGGATCTGGATCGAGTAGGAGCTGAAGTTCGTCTTGGTGAAGGTGAAGTTCGGAACCTGGGTCATCAGGTCCGGACCGCCGGCCACCTGCGAACGCGTCAGGTCTTCCT
>CAMLKO010000297.1 GCA_946480495.1 uncultured Caulobacteraceae bacterium | reverse complement strand
GCGAAGAACTCGCCGATGGTGGCGAAGGTGTAGGTGTAGGCCGACCCGGCCACCGGGATCATCGAGGCCAACTCGGCATAGCACAGCGCGGCGAAGGCGCAGATGATGCCGGCCAGCACGAAGGACAGCGCGATGGCGGGCCCCGCGTTCATGGCCGCCTGCTGTCCGGTCAGCACGAAGATACCGGCGCCGATGATGCCGCCGACGCCCAGCAGCGTCACCGACACCCAGCCGAGCTCGCGCTTGAGCGTATGCTCGCCTTCCTCGTTCGCCTGCGCCATCAGCACGGCGATGGGTTTTTTTGTGAAGAGCTTCATGTGGTGAAAGAGCCCCCTGGACGGCCCGCCTCCCGCGGGCGTTTGTTCCCGAAATTCGGGCGTGAGGGAGGATAGGCATGCGTCGCGCACGCCCGCAACGGGGCCGCCCCTTTATTCGCGGCCAACAAACCCCAATCATAAGGGGCGAACCGCTGAAGGATTCCTCGTGAGCGTCACCGAAACCGAAGGCCCTCCGATCCGCGCCCTGATCGCGCCGGTCACGCCTTTGCAGCAGAACTGCACCATCGTCTGGTGCGAGAAGACGAAGAAGGCCGCCATCATCGACCCCGGCGGCGAGATCCCGCGCCTGCTGGGCGGGCTGCAGCAGCACGGCCTGACGCTGGAGAAGATCTGGGTCACCCACGGCCACCTCGACCACGCCGGCGGCACGGCCGCGCTGCAGGCGCAGACCGGCGTTCCGATCGAAGGGCCTCACCCCGACGACCAGTTCTGGATCGACGACATCGAGCAGAGCGGCGCGCGCTGGGGCATGCCGGGGGCGAAGAGCTTCACGCCCGACCGGTGGCTGGGCGACGGCGACACCGTTCAGCTCGGCGAGACGACGTTCGAGGTCATCCACTGTCCGGGGCATACGCCGGGCCACGTGGTCTTCTTCCACCGCGCGGCGCGCTTCGCCCAGGTGGGCGATGTGCTGTTCAAGGGCTCGATCGGGCGCACCGACTTCCCGCGCGGGAACTTCGAACAGCTGATCCATTCGATCACGCACAAACTCTGGCCGCTGGGCGACGACGTGCGTTTCGTGCCGGGGCATGGGCCGATGTCCACCTTCGGGGCGGAGCGGCGGTCCAACCCGTACGTTTCGGACCTTGCGATCGAGTCGATGAACGTCTGATCCGTGTTTCAGCGTTGAAATGCGGGCGCCACCGGCGTCTGCCACACCCGCCGCATGGAGCCCGAAATGGAGACTGGCGCGCGACTGCTGATCGTCGATGACGATCCGGGCATCCGCGACGTCGTCTCGGAGTTCCTGTCCCGCCACGGCTACCAGGTCGACACCGCCGCTGACGGCAGGGAGATGGAACAGTCGCTGGGCCGCGCCCCCTACGACCTGATCGTGCTGGACGTGATGATGCCGGGCGAGGACGGCCTGGCCATCTGCCGGCGCATCTCCGCCCAGCCCGGCGGTCCGGCCATCATCATGATGAGCGCCATGGGCGAGGAGACCGACCGGATCGTCGGCCTCGAACTGGGCGCCGACGACTATGTCCCCAAGCCCTGCAATCCGCGCGAACTCCTGGCCCGCATCCGCGCGGTGCTGCGCCGACGGCGCGAACCTCGGCCCGGCGACGAGCCGGTCGGGGCGGCCTGCGAGTTCGCGGGCTGGCGGCTCGATCTGGTGCGGCGCGAACTCCGATCGCCGCAGGGCGTGGTGGTGAACCTCTCCAGCGGGGAGTTTTCGCTGCTGCGCGCCTTCGTCGAGCATCCGCAGCGGGTGCTGACCCGCGACCAGCTGCTGGACTACGCCCGCGGCCGCGACAGCGACGCCTATGACCGCGCCATCGACGTCCAGATCAGCCGCCTGCGCCGCAAGCTCAGCGACAGCGACGACGCCGAGCTGATCCGCACCATCCGCAGCGAAGGCTACATGTTCACCCCCAAGGTCGCGCGCAAATGACGCGCCGCCACGACGCGACCCTCTTTGCGCAGGTGCTGGGCCTGGTGATCGTCAGCCTGGTCGCGGCGCACGCGATCAGCCTGGCCATCCTGTTCAGCCTGCCGCCTCCGCCGCCGGAGCCCTATCGGCTGTCGGAGGTGGTCGCGGCGCTGCGCAACGCCGGGATCACCCCGACGGCGGAAGGGCGGCCGCTGATCGCGCGTGTCCGCCCGGGGCCGCCGCAAGGCGCACCCGGAGGACGCCGTCGCGAGGTCTTCCGCGAGCAGCTGGCGCAGGCGCTCAGCGTCAGGCCCGAGCGCATCGTCATCCAGACCAGCCTCGCCGGTCCGATGCCCATCCACCTGCGCCAACACGACGGGCCGCCGCTGCCGCCGATGCGCGATTACCGCGTGGGCCCGCCGCTGCAGGCCGACCCGGTGATCTTCGCCCCCTTCCGCATCGCCGTGGAGCAGGCCGACGGGCGCTGGCTGACGGTGCAGCCGAAGCCGACCTTCCGCTGGGCGTCGTGGCAGGGCCGGGTCCTACTGACCCTGCTGCTGTCGATCCTGGTCATCGCGCCGCTGGCCTGGCTGTTCGCCCGGCGGCTGTCGCGGCCCATCGCCGCCTTCGCCGAGGCCGCCGAACGGCTGGGGCGCGATCCCCGCGCGCCGCCGCTGGATATCGCGGGCTCCGGCGAGGTGGCTGCCGCGGTGGCGGCCTTCAACAACATGCAGGAACGCCTGCGCCGCTACGTCGAGGACCGCACGGCCATGGTCGGCGCCATCGCCCATGACCTGCGCACGCCGCTGACCCGCCTGCGCTTCCGCATTGAGGCCGCGCCCGAGGAGCTGAAGGCCAAGCTCGAGCAGGACATCGACCAGATGGAGGCGATGGTC
>CAMLKO010000296.1 GCA_946480495.1 uncultured Caulobacteraceae bacterium | reverse complement strand
GTCCAGCCCTGGACGGCGGTGTCGCCCGTGTCGTTGTTGTCGGTGTCGGCGGTCTTGGTCCCCGAGATCGAGCCGAACAGGGGCGCGTTGCCGATCGCGGTGCTGACGTCGCCGCCGTCGCCGACGAAGACGACTTCGTGGTCGCCGGTCGTCTGCTCGTAGCCGTCGGGCACAACCTCATCGACCCAGACGTTGCCGTCGTCGTAGGTGCTGGTCACGCCATAGAAGTGGAAGGTCCCGTCGCTGGCGGTGACCGTGCTGAGTTCGTCCGCGTCGAAGACGCCGTCGCGGTCGGCGTCGAGGAAGACGGTGACGCCGCCCAGGCCCAGCTCGCCGTTGTCCTGAACGCCGTTGTGGTTCAGGTCTTCGAACTTCACGCCGTTGATGGTGGCGGCGATCTCGGTGTTCCATTCCTCGAAGGTCGCCGAGGAATCGAGCGGATCGTCCGCCAGACCCATCACCGTGAACATCGTCACATAGGTCGTCGACGGATCGACGTCGCCAAACGAGCTCACGGGGACCAGGAAGCGGTAGTCGTCATCGCCGCTGCCGCTGCTGGTCACGTCGCTGAGGATCAGCCGGTCGACGTTCTCGTCGTCGAGATCGAAGACCTTGGTGTAGCCGTCCTCAGCCAGGAAGGCGTCGGCAGCGGTCAAGCCCTGGAAATCGGTCGAGGTGGCGCCGGAGCCCGAGACGTAGAGCTCGAGGCTTTCGATCGAAATGACCGCGTCCTTGTTGTCTTCGTTCAGGTCGACCCGGAATTCGTAATAGGCCACCCCGTCGATGATCTTGATGGGGATCGACGCCAGCAGGAGATCCTGGGTGCGGTCGCCGCCGTCGACGTTGTCCAGCTGGTTGTTCTCGTCGGTGTTGTAGCCGGCCTCGGTGTCCTTGTGGTCGATCGTCAGGAACGGGTCGTAGGTGCCGGTCCCTGAGCCCGATGGGTCGACACGCTCAAAGATCGCGCCGTCGGTGAAGGTATAGGAGGCATCAGTTGCCTGAAGGTCGATGTCAGCCATGGTCGTGCCCTCCGGAGCGTCCGCTCCGTCCAAGTGGAGCGGTCCGCCGGCGACACGCATCGCGGCGAAGAACTCCATTCCATTTGTTCGAAGGCGTGGCTCGGGGCGGCCGAAAAGCTAACTACTGTCCCGGTCACGCCCAGCCCGGCCGCGATACTGAGCGTACTATCAACCGCCAGTCAACAGTTTGTTAACTATTGCGTGCACGATCACTTTACCAGAACGCGCTTATTACTGATCACCGTCTCGCGAATATATGTATCGCGGTGAGATATTCTTGAAAAATAACTCGAATACGTCCTATATAATCTTGTATTGGATAAATGTGGGGCGCCGGTCTAGCCGAACACCAGCCCCTCGGCTTCCATGTCGATCTTCGGCAGCGTGGTGCGTTCGGCCCAGTAATCCTGGGTGTGCTGCCATTCGGGCTTGGTCCCGCGCTTTGGCATCAGGTGCATGGAGCGCATCAGGTAACCCGGGTTGAAGTTCTCCGGGTCGATCCAGGGCGCCAGCTCCATGTCCGCGTCCTCGGGACGAAGCTGCGGCGTTACCTTGCTCACGCCTTTTGCCTTCATGGTGTTGAGCAGCCGGCAGACGAAATCGCCGAGCAGGTCGACGCGCAGGGTCCAGGAGGCGCGGAAATAGCCGAACGTCCAGACGAGGTTCGGCACGCCGGTGAACATCATCCCGCGCCAGGTGACCGTCTGTGAAAAGTCCACCGGCTGGTTGTCCACGATGAAGGCGATGTCGCCCAGAACGCTGAGGTGGAAACCGGTCGCCGTGACGATGACGTCGGCGTCGAGATGCTGGCCGCTCTTCAACTGGATGCCGGTCGCGTCGAACCGTTCGATCTCGTCGGTCACGACCTGGGCCTTGCCCGCGGCCGCGGCCTGGAAGAGGTCGCCGTCGGGAACGAAGGCGATCCGCTGACGCCACGGGCGGTACTTCGGGATGAAATGCGCCTGCACGGTTTCCTCGGGCAGGAAGGCGCGCACGCCGGCCAGCAGCTCCTCCTTCACCACCTCGGGCTCCTCGAAGCTGCGGCGGGTGAAGGCGTCCTGGTCGTACAGGATCTTGCGCCGCACGATCTCGTGGACCCACGCGGGGTCGACGTCGAGTTCGCGCAGCTGGTCGGCCAGCTCGTTGGCGTTGCGGGCCGGGATGAAATAGGTCGGCGAGCGCTGCAGCATGGTCAGGCTGCCGCATTCGTCGGCGATGGCGGGGATCAGCGTCGCGGCCGTCGCGCCCGAGCCGATGACGACGACCTTCCTGCCCTTCAGGTCGAGGTCGTCGGGCCAGGTCTGCGGGTGGACGATGCGGCCCTTGAAGTCGGCCATGCCCGGCCAGTCGGGGGTGTAGCCCTCCTCGTGGCGGTAGTAGCCCTGGCACATCCAGAGGAAGTTGGCGGTGAACTGCAGCGGCTCGCCGGTGTCGGTGCGCACCGCGTCGATGGTCCACAGACTATCGCCCGACGACCATTGGGCCGAGACGATGCGATGGTGATAGCGGATGTGCCGGTCGAGCTGCTCTTCCTCGATCACCTCGCCCATGTAGGTGAGGATCTCCTGCGCCGTGGCGATCGGCGGCCCGACCCAGGGCTTGAAGCGATAGCCGAAGGTGTAGAGGTCGCTGTCCGAGCGGATGCCCGGATACCTGTGCGTCAGCCAGGTGCCGCCGAAGCTCTCCAGCCGCTCCAGGATCAGGAAGCTCTTGTCGGGGCACTGTTCTTTCAGGTGATGCGCCGCGCCGACGCCGGAGATGCCGGCCCCCACGATCAGGACGTCGAAATGCTCGACCTCGGTCTGCCGC
>CAMLKO010000295.1 GCA_946480495.1 uncultured Caulobacteraceae bacterium | reverse complement strand
CGGCCGAAGACGAACGGATCGCCGCCCTTGAGCCGTACGACGGTCAGGCCTTCCAGCGCGAAGGCGACCAGCAGGCGGTTGATCTCTTCCTGCGGATAGGTGTGGCGCGACTTGCGCTTGGCGACATTGATCAGCCGCGCACCCTGCGGCGCCATCGACAAAATCTCATCGGAGACCAGGCCGTCGTGGACGACGACGTCGGCGCGGCCGAGGACTTTAAGCGCCTTGATGGTCAGCAGCTCGGGATCGCCGGGGCCCGCGCCGACCAGCCACACCGAACCGGCGGCGCGCGCGCGGCCGTCCAGCACGACGAGGCGGCTGGCCTTGCGGTTACGGTCGGGGGTAGGCGACATCAGGCTTTAGCTTCTCTATAAGCACTCGTGTGCGCCGATAGGGCGCTGGAAGGCTTGCAAACTGGTGACCGCGGGTCCACTTCGCAACGAAGGACTTCTGCCGGGGGTGTCAGGATTTCTATGGAACGCGCGCAGGAACAACGCCGCCGGCTGCCGCCGCTGAACGCCCTTCGGGCGTTCGAGGCCGCGGCCCGGCACCTGAATTTCAGCCGCGCGGCCGATGAACTGTCGGTCACGCCGGGCGCCGTTTCGCAGCAGATCCAGAACCTCGAGGACTACGTCGGCGCGGCGCTGTTCAAGCGGACGCCGAAGGGTCTCCTGCTCACCGATGCGGCCCAGACGGCGCTGCCGGCGTTGCGCGAGGCGTTCGACCGGCTGGCCGAAGCCGCCTCGCTGCTCACCGCCGCCGTCGACGGCCGTCGCCTGACGCTCACCGCCGCGCCGTCGTTCGCCGCCAAGTGGCTGGTGCCCCGGCTCGGCAAGTTCGAGGAGGCCCATCCGCAGGTGGACGTGTGGCTTTCGGCCGGCATGGAGGTCGTGGATTTCGCCACCGGCGAGGTCGATTTGGCCATCCGTTACGGCTCGGGCCGCTACCCGGGGCTGGAGGTGATGCGGCTGCTGTCCGAGACGGTGATTCCGGTGGCGAGCCCCGAACTGTTGGCGTCCAACCCGCTGAACGATCCCGCCGATCTCGCCAACCACGTGCTGCTGCACGACGGCTCGCCGGACGCCGACGACAGCTGCCCCGACTGGGCGATGTGGCTGGCGGCGCGGGGGATCAAGAACGTCGACGGCAACCGGGGCCCGCGCTTCAACCAGTCGAGCCTCGTCATCGAGGCGGCGGTGAACGGCCGGGGCGTGGCGCTGGCCAAGCAGACGCTGGCCCAGGCCGACCTCGACGCGGGGCGCCTCGTCGCGCCATTACAGATCGCCACGGCGGTCGACTTCGCCTATTACGTCGTCCACCCGAAGACCAAGGGACGGCTGCCGCAGGTGAAGGCTTTCGTCGCCTGGCTTCAGCAGGAGTCGGCCGCTCACGAGGCGGCGCTCCGCACCATGGACAACGGCGCCGGCATCTAGAGTTTCAATGGCCCGAGACGTGACCGACCGACCCCGCCCCGCGGACTGCGCCTCGATGGCCGAGGTGCGCCAGGGGGTGGACGCCATCGACCGCATGCTGGTCCAGCTGATCGCCGAGCGGCAGGCCTATATGGACGCCGCCGCGCGCATCAAGACCGACCGGGGCGTCGTCCACGACCGCGCCCGCGTCGAGGACGTCGTCGCCAAGGTGAAGGCCGCCGCGCGCGAAGCGGGGCTGTCCGAAGCCATCGCCGAGCCGGTCTGGCGCACCCTGATCGACCGCTGCATCGCCTACGAATTCGAGGTCTGGGACAGGCTGCGCGACTGAGGCTGGAAGGCGACGACGGCGCGGCGCACCTGAACGTCGACGCGCGGACAGGTTTCCCGGAAGGGGCAGCGGCCGCAGAGCGCCAGCGGGTCGGTGCAGATATCCTGACCCAACCCCTTCAGCAGCCAGTGGAATTCGTAGAGCTCCTCGGCCGTCCAGTCGTGCGGGATCAGCGACATCAGCATCTCATAGGCCTGCGCCGCATCGCCGGTGCGTGAGGTGAGGCCGAGCCGTTTGCTGACCCGGTGCACGTGCGTATCGACCGCCAGCGCGCGCATGTTCAGGGTGCTGAAGTTCAGGCACTTGGCCGCCGATTGCGGTCCGACGCCCGGCAGTTCGCACAGCCAGGCCATCGCCTGACCCACGGCGTGGTCCTTCAGGAAGCCGAGGTCGAGGCCGTGGGGCCGGGCCTGCAGCACCCGGATCAGCACGGGCAGCTGCCGGGCCTTGGCTTCGGCGTGGGTGACGGGCGCGATCAGGGCCTCGATGTCCTTCGGCGGCTTCTGCGCCAGCGCCGCCCAGTCCGGAAACGCCTCGCGCAGCTGCACGAACGCCGCCCATGAGACGGCGTCATAGGTCCGCGAGCTGATCACCGACTTGATGAGCGTCGACAGCGGGTCCATCCGCCGGGTCGGCCGCTGCGGCCCATAGAAGGCCCGCAGCTCGTCGCGAACGCGCGGCAGGAGGGGTTCAGCTTCGAGATCGAAGGAGAGCTGCATCGTCCTCACATAGAACAAAATGGGAACATGTGCAACTTGCTGGCCGCGTGCTAGACGGCGGGCATGCCTCGCATCACCGCCCGCCACGAAAGCCTGCCGCTGACCGCGCCGTTCCGGATTTCGCGGGGGGTGAAGACGGCGGCCGAGGTGGTGGTCGTCGAGGCCGAGCAGGACGGGCTCATCGGGCGCGGCGAGGCTGTGCCCTATGCGCGCTACGGCGAGACGGTCGAGAGCGTGCTGGCGCAGGTTCGGGCGGGTGGAGAGTTGCCGGCCGGAGCGGCGCGAAACGCGGTGGACCTGGCGCTCTGGGACCTGCGGGCCCGGCTGGAGGGGCGCAGCGTCGCGGAGATGACCGG
>CAMLKO010000294.1 GCA_946480495.1 uncultured Caulobacteraceae bacterium | reverse complement strand
CCGTGATCGGCGTCTTGTCGAGAATGTTCTTCGCGTAGAGTTCGATCTTGAGGTCCTGATCCGGTTTCTCCAGCCAGACGCTGAGGTTCACGTTGTACCAGCCGTGGAGCTTGTCATAGGGATCGTCATTGTAGACCCGCGCCCAAGACTGCGATTGCCAGTAGGCATCGGCCCGAACCGTCGCCCGCCATGAGCCGTCGAGGATATCGCGGCCGTACTGGGTTCCGATGTTCATCGTCCAATGGGGCGCATTGGGCAGTTCATTGCCGCCGAGCTGCGCGCGGATGCCCGCCCCGCCGTTGATGTTAATCGTGCCGTTCTGGCCGTTGTAGTAGAGCGGGTCGTAATTCTGGCCGGTCGCGGGATCGATCAGGTTACCCCCGGTGACGTAGGCCTGCGCATCGATGATGTTGTTGGTGCCGCCACAGAATCCGGCCTGACGCCAAAACTGGGTGCCCGGGTCCGATGTCAGCCATGCCTGAACGACGTGGATCGGCACGACGCAGTTAGAGGGCATCTGGAGCCACGGGCGGGCAAGAACGAGATCGGGATTGCCCTGCGTGCGGTCCATGATGTCGATCGAGGACTCCCCATCGGCAATCCGGGTATCCAGGTAGCCCAGATTGGCGATGATCTGAAAGTCGTGGCTGGGAGAGAACATGCCTTCGAACTCCAGTCCCCACGTCCGCGCATCGAAGTTTTCGTTTACGGCCGTCCTGTCCTTGATCTGGGACACCTGATAATCTTTGTAGTCGTAGAAGAAGGCGGTCGTGTTCAGCTGCAACGCACCGCCGACAAGCGTGTTCTTCGCGCCCAATTCAAAGGCGTTCACGAACTCCGGCTTGAATGTCGGCTCGTAATCTACGGCAACGAGGAAAAGCTGCCGCTCGTCAAACCGGGGTGTAAGGAAGTTGTCGATCTGGCACTGACACATGTCGCGGATCGCGTCCATGTACGACTGATGCCCGAAGCCCGGCGTCGGTGGGTTGGCCCCGCCGGCCTTGTAGCCGTGTGAGTAGAACGCGTAGAGCAGGGTCTGATCGGTGAAGGACAGGTCGGGCTTCCAGTCGAGGCCGAGGCGTCCGGTCCATTCGCCCCAGTGTTGCTTGATCGGCGGCAGCTCCGGATAGCCACGGCTGACATCCCCGCCGGCGAACAGTCCCGGCGCCAGCAGGACCTGGCTGGGAACGGGGATGAAGGTCTTCTTGTCGTCCGTATAACGCAGGCCCGCCGTCAATTTGAGGTCGGGGCTGAGATTCCAATATAGCTCGCCAAACGCCGCCCATGATTTCAGCTTGTACGGATTTTTGGAACGGAAGTAGTTGTGGCCCTCGCCATTGATGCTTTCGATGGGATTGGGATCGATATAGGGGCATGCGGCCGCCGGGTCGCCTGCGGGAAGTTTCGCCGTCATGAAGCTGTAGCGGTTAAAATAGCACTCATAGATGTTTATCGTGTCGGTCGGGTCCGTGCTGTTGTTCCAATTGAACGGCGGAACCATCGCGGCGGCGGTCATCAGGTTGAAGAAGACATAGTAGTCAACGAGGGTCCTGAACCGCGTGTAGTTCGCGCCGGCGCTGAAGTTGACCGGCGCGTCGAAGTCCGACTGCAGGCGCAATTCGGACGTGAACTGCTCGCCCTTGGCCTGCGCGATATCGAACCCCGCAAGCGAGTTCGAGCATCCGAGCTGCGGGTCGCAGAAGATTCCACCCGGCGCCAGCGGCTTGAAGAAATCGGAGTTTGGGTATCCGCTGTCGAACGTCGATGTGTCCGCAAAGATCGGGACGGTGTTGAAACGGTTGTAGTCCTGAAAGGAGTAGGTCGTATCTTTGTTGTACGCCGTCTGGGAACTCAGCGTCAGGGCGTCGGAAATATCCCAGTCGAAGTTCAGCTCAACCACGTCGGCCTTCGCGCGATATACCGGATCGCGGAAGGAGTTGATGACGCGCAGGTCCGTCGATTGACGACCGGGCACGTAACAGGGCGCGGGATTCGGGGCGCACGCGGCCGGGTCGCTTGTCGGGACCGAATAGGGATCCCTGACCTCCAGCAGCGTGCTTGGACCACTGCCAAAAGGGTTCGGCGGGTAGACGCTGCCAACGATGTGCAAGCCCAATACGAACGGCAGGCTCAGGCCATTCGGCGTGCCGAACGCGCCATCGTCGTACAGCGATCCCATCTTGCAGCCCTGGGACAACATCGCCTGCTTCAGCAGGAGGGAATTGGCCGAGCCCGTGATGGGAACGCCGCCGACTTCCGTCGGGCCGGTGTCGTGGTGACACAACTGCTTGCCGGTCCGTGAGCGGTTGTCGTCCTCGTTGAAGCGTTCCCAGATCACGTTGGCGCGGAAAGTGTCCGTCGGGTGGTAGGCGACCGTCATCCGCGCCGACCACAGATCACGGCCGTTTACCGCGTGGTTCGTGCCGGTGTTGAAGTCATAGCCCTGGCGGTCGGTGAAGGCGCCCGCGACGCGGACCGCCAGCTTGTCATCGATCAGCGGGATGTTGACCATCGCCGACGCCCGCTTGGCGTGATAGTTGCCCACCTCGCCCTTCACCCAACCATCGAATTCGCGAAGGTTCGGCTTGCCGGAAATGACGTTGATCACCCCCGCCGTGGCGTTGCGGCCATAGAGAGTGCCTTGGGGTCCACGCAGCACCTCCACCCGTTCGACGTCGAAGTATTCCTGCTCGAACAGACGGTTTTGCAGCAGCGCTATGTTGTTGAAGGAGACCGCCACGCCGGGATCGGTCGTGGCGGACACGGCCTTCGTCCCGATCCCACGGATCGAGAAATTGTAGCTCGTGAAGTTGTTCTTCGAGAAAGTAACGTTCGGGATCGCCTT
>CAMLKO010000293.1 GCA_946480495.1 uncultured Caulobacteraceae bacterium | reverse complement strand
AAGCCCTTCCCCCTGGAGGGGGGAAGGGTTGGGATGGGGGTGGGATGCTCTCCGCAACCACTCCCTTAAGCAGCACATTCCCGAACCTCTTCCACCCCCATCCCCGACCCTTCCCCCCTCCAGGGGGAAGGGAGTTCAAAACGCAGCCGCCCCGATCTCTCCGTCGGCCGTCAGCCACGCGCGTTTCATGCCTTCGCTGTTCCAGGGCATGGCGAGTTCGCCTTCCGCCGTCACCGCAATCACCCCGCCGTCGCCGCCCAGCGAGGCGATCTGGCCGAGCACCGCGTCGGCGGCTTCGCGCAGGCTCTTGCCGGACTGGACGCGCATGGCGAGCTGCACGGCGGCGGCGGTGCGGATGAAGTATTCGCCGACGCCGGTGGAGGAGACCGCCACCCGGTCGTCGGCCCAGGTCCCGGCGCCGATCACCGGCGTGTCGCCAACCCGGCCCGGCAGCTTGCCGTAGGTGCCGCCGGTGGAGGTGGCCGCCGCCAGCCGTCCCTCGGCGTCGCGCACCACGCAGCCGACGGTGCCATGCAGGGCCGTGCTTTCTTCCTCGGGTACGTGGCGTCTGAACCAGGCGTCCACGTCATCGATGCGCGCCAGCCCCTGATCGGCGGCGAACCCGGCCGCGCCTTCGCCGGCCAGCATGACGTGGGGCGTGCGCTCCATCACCGCGCGGGCGACCTCGATGGGGCTCTGGAAGCCTTGCAGGGCGGCCACCGCGCCGGCCCGGCGGGTCCAGCCTTCCATCAGCGAGGCGTCGAGTTCGTACTTGCCGGCGGTGTTGGGCGAGGCGCCGCGCCCGGCGACATAGAGGCCCGAAGCCTCCAGCGCCTTCACCGTCTCGACCGCCACATCGAGGGCCGAGGCGCCCGCCGTCAACCGGTCGCGGGCGGCTTCGACCAAGCCCCGCATGTGCTCGATCTCGCGGCCATAATCGCGGTCGCGCCGGGCGCCCGCACCGCCGTGCAGGGCCAGACTCAAACAATTGTTCGCCATTGCGCCTCTCCGGCGTATGTAACGCCCGACGACTGCGATAGCGTCAACGCACACCTGACGAAAAGCTGGAGGGACTGATGAAGGCGGTGCTTAGCAAGGCCGTGGGCGGACCAGAGACGCTGGTGCTCGAGGAGCGTCCCGATCCCGTCGCCGAACCCGGCAAGGTGGTGCTGAGCATCAAGGCCTGCGGGGTCAACTACCCCGACGTGCTGATGATCCAGGACATGTACCAGTTCAAACCCGAGCGCCCCTTCGCCCCCGGCGGCGAGGTCGCGGGCGTCATCGAGGCGGTCGGCGAGGGCGTGACCAACGTCAAGGTCGGCCAGCGCGTGCTGGCCTCCACCGGCTTTGGCGGCATGGCCGAAAAGGCGCTGGTCGATGCGACCCGCGTGGTGCCGATCCCCGACGCCATGCCGTTCGATGAGGCCGCGGCCTTCATGATGACCTACGGCACCAGCTACTACGCGCTGAAGGACCGGGGGCATCTGAAGGCGGGCGAGACCCTGCTGGTCACCGGCGCCGCCGGCGGCGTCGGCCTCTCGGCGGTCGAGCTCGGCAAGGCCATGGGCGCGCACGTCATCGCCGCCGCCTCCAGCCAGGAGAAGGTCGACCTCGCCATCGCCCACGGCGCCGACAGCGGCGTCGTCTATCCGGCGGGCCCGTTCGACAAGGACGGCAAGAAGGCGCTCGGCCAACTGTTCAAGGATGCCGTGGGCGCCAAGGGCTGGGACGTCGCCTACGACGGCGTCGGCGGCGACTATGCGGAGGCCGTCATCCGCGCCAGCGGCTGGGACGGGCGCTTCCTCGTCATCGGCTTCCCGGCGGGCATCCCGGCCGTGCCGCTGAACCTGATGCTGCTGAAGAGCTGCAACATCGTCGGCGTCTTCTGGGGCGCGGCGGTGGCGCGCGATCCGGCCGCGCATGCCCAGAACGTCAAGGAGCTGATGGCGCTCTACGCCGCCGGCAAGATCCGCCCGCACGTCTCCGAACACTTCCCCCTGGAGCGCGCCGGAGACGCCATCGCCCACCTCGCCAGCCGCAAGGCGATGGGCAAGGTCGTGGTCGTCACCGAATAGCAACAACAAGAAACGGGAGAGAGGGACCATGGCAGGACGTCTGGACGGCAAGGTCGCCGTGATCACCGGCGGCGCCTCGGGCATCGGACTTGGCGCGGTCGAGCTGTTCGTCCGCGAGGGCGCGCAGGTCATCGCCGCCGATCTGCAGGACGAGAAGGGCGCGTCGATGGAGAAGGGCTTCGGCGGCAAGGTCCGCTACGCCCACTGCGACGTCACCAGCGAGGACGACATCGCCAGGGCCGTCGGCATGGCCAAGAGCGAGTTCGGCGGGCTGGACATCCTGTTCAACAACGCCGGCCACGGCGGCTCGCCGTCGGGCGTACTCGACATGAGCGCGGCCGGCTGGGACGCGACCTTCGCGCTGCTGGTGCGGGGCCCCGCGCTCGGCATGAAGCACGCCGCGCCCCTGATGATCGAGCGCGGCGGCGGGTCGATCATCAACACCGCCTCCATCGCGGGCCTGCAGGCCGGGTTCGGACCGCTCGCCTATTCGACGGCCAAGTGCGCGGTGATCCACCTGTCGCGCTGTGCGGCGGCCGAGCTGTCGCCGCAGAAGATCCGCGTCAACGCCATCTGCCCGGGCCTGATCGCCACCTCCATCTTCGGCGCGTCGATGGGCCTGCCCCGCGAAGTCGCCGACCAGATGGCCGCGCGCGTCGCCGAGGTCGGGCCGAAGATCCAGCCGATCCCCAAGTCCGGCCTGCCGGAAGACATCGCCCGCGCCGCCCTCTATCTGGCGTGCGATGATTCCGAGTTCGTCACCGGAACCCACATCGTCGTCG
>CAMLKO010000292.1 GCA_946480495.1 uncultured Caulobacteraceae bacterium | reverse complement strand
TGGAATTGGGGCAGCGTTCTCTTCAACCTGAACGTGGAATACACGGACAAGTTCAAGACGACGCCGATCCCCGGCGCCGACCCGGAATCGTACGTGGGCCTCACCGGCTACTCGCGCTGGAAAGGCCTGCTGACCATGCTCTATTCGCGCGGTCCGCTGCAGGTCTCGTGGCAAACCCAGTATATCGGCAAGTCCTGCTTCTTCGCGGCTCCGTGCGAGAAGAACGACTACATCGATCGGGCCTATATCGGACCGCGGTACTTCTCGAACACCCAGGTTCGGTATGACCTGACCGATCGTACGCGGCTGTTCGTCGGCGCGGACAACGTATTCGACGAATACGTTCGCATCGGCCAGGGCGCTGGCCAGCCGACCGGCTGGACCACCCAGCCGGACGTGTACGATGGCCTGGGCCGCCGGTACTACGCGGGCTTCCGCCTCCGCTTCTAGTTCGAAGCGTCAAACTGCCAGTTGGGGCGGCGGAGAAATCCGCCGCCCTTTCTTTTTGACCGCTAGCGGACCGGCGTCGGGGCCAGCACCGTGGCGCCCTGCTGGCGAAGGCGGGCCTGCATCATCTCGTCCATGATCGCCTGCGAGCGCGGGTCCCCGAGCAGCCAGGCGGACGCGGCCAGCGTCCGGATCGACGTCGAGCTGACGCCCAGCGCCCGCTGCAGCACCTCGAACGGCGAGGCCGTGGCGCGCATGTGCTTCAGCCGCACCTCGCCCTTGAGGCCGGCCAGCGCCTTGGCCCGGTCCACCGCGTCGTAGAAGCCGCCCAGGTGGTCGACCAGCCCCAGCGCCTTGCCCTGGGCGCCGGTCCACACATGGCCCCGCGCGATCGCCTGCACCCGCTGCACGGGCAGCTTGCGGCCCTCGGCCACGCGCTGGACGAAGCCGTTGTAGATGCGATCCATCCAGCCCGAGAACGCCGCCTCCTGCCGCGGCGTGAATTTCTCGTCCAGCCCGTAGGCGGTGGCGTAGGCGCCGCCGACGCTCAGGTGCCGCGCGTCGACCCCGAAGCGCGCCAGCGCGTCGCTCAGCACGAACTTGCCGCCGAACACGCCGATCGAGCCGGTCAGCGTCGTCGGCTGGGCCACGATCTCGCTCGCCTGCGAGGAGATCCAGTAGCCGCCGGAGGCCGCGTACGTCCCCATGCTGACCACCACCGGCTTGCCGGCCGCCTTGGCCGCGCGCACCGCCGCCAGGATCTGCTCGGAGGCCGTGTCCGATCCGCCCGGCGAGGAGACCCGCAGCACGATCGCCTTCACCTCGTGGTCGTCGATGGCGTCGTAGATCGCCCCGGCCAGGTCGTCGGAATAGATGGTCTGGCCGCCCGCGAAGGGGTTCGAGGCTTCGTCCGAGCCCGTCATGATCGGCCCCTCGCCGCCGATCACCGCGATCGCCGAGCCCAGGTTGACCGCCGAAGCCGCCTTGTCGAGGTGCTTCACGCGCGCGGCGTATTCGTTGAAGTCGACCATCTCCGCGCGCTTGTCGACGGCGGCGATCAGCGCCTTCTCGGCGTCGTGCTCCTGGCCGACCCGGTCGATCAGGCCCGCGGCCTTGGCCTGTTCGGCGGAGTAGGGGCCGGCCTCGATCGTGCGCAGGAAGGCGGTGGGCTCCTTATGCCGGTCGGCCGCCGCGGTCAGGATCGCCGAGCGGTAGATGGAGCCCATCCACGACAGCTGCGCCTCGCGGTGCGCCGGCGTGTAGTCGCTGTAGAGGAAGGGATTGACCGCGTTCTTGTACTCGTAGCGCTGCTGGTACTGCGGCGTGACCCCGTACTTGTCGAAGGCGCGCTTGAAGAACAGGTCCTCGCTGGCGATCCCCGTCGCCTGGAAGGACGAGGACGGCTGCATCCAGAACTGGTCGCTCGCCGCGCCCAGCATGTAGGTCGAGGTCACGATCCCCGACGGATAGAGCCCCTGGCTGTAGGCCCAGATCGGCTTCTTGCCGGCCTTGCGGAAGTGCCAGAAGGCCTCGCGCAGCTCGTCGGCCGCGGCCGGCGCGACGCCGCCCTCGGGCAGGCGCACATAGACGGCCTTCACCCGGTCGTCGGTCTCGGCCTTGCGCAGCGTCTCGATGATCGACATCACCGACAGCCCCCCGCCCTGGAAGGCGCTGAGCGGGTTCTGCGCGTCCTGGTCGGTGATGTCCTGGCGAAGGTCCAGCTCCAGCACCGCGTGCGCGGGCGTCGACGGCGCCTTGGCCGCGCTGGCCGCCATCACAATCAGCAGGAACGGCACGCCGATGAGGAAGATCATCAAGCCGGCGAACACGCCCGCCATCGTCAGAAGGAACTGTTTCATGGAATGTCCGATTGCCGCCCGCCGCCCAAGCTACCCGGGCGCGAGGAGGGGTCAAATGAAGAACCCGCAATGAGCGGAAACGACGCGGGAAGAAGATGGTCGGAGTGGCAGGATTCGAACCTGCGACCCCCGCGTCCCGAACGCGGTGCTCTACCAGACTGAGCCACACTCCGACTTGGGAGCGCGCCTTATAGAGGAGCCCCGGAAGGCTCGCAACAGAGGCGTTCGGCCGCCGTTGCATCGCCGGGTCCGGTGCGCTATCTCACCGCCCTCGCCAGCGCCGCGGAGGCGTCTCGCGCCCTTCCTGCTGGGGAATGGTGTAATGGTAACACAGCGGTTTTTGGTACCGTTATTCTAGGTTCGAGTCCTAGTTCCCCAGCCAATCCCTTCCATCGATAGATCAGCGGCTTACACGCGATTTCTCGCGCGGTTTCGGCTCGCCTTGACAGGCCCGCCGGGACGGGCGGACGCTTACGCGTACGCATGTGCGTGGGGAGTTCCGGTGAGCGCCGAGCCGTCCGCAAAGGTCAATGCCGCGCAGGACCTGCTGGAGGTC
>CAMLKO010000291.1 GCA_946480495.1 uncultured Caulobacteraceae bacterium | reverse complement strand
ACTGGCTGATGTCGCTGCACACCGACGTGCACTGGCAGTCACAGAGCTGGTGGCGGGTGTTCAACGACAACGCCTACGACAAGCTGCATCCATACTTCACCATGAACCTGGCGGCGATCTTCACGAACGAAGAGGCCGGCTGGAACATCATGGCCTACATCAAGAACGTCACCGATGAGACGGCGATCACCGGGGCGTTCCTGAACTCCGACGACACGGGGCTCACCACCAACGTCTTCCTGACCGAACCCCGGCTCTACGGCCTGCGCGTGACGAAGGCGTGGACCGGCGGGCCGCTGCTTGGAACCTTCGGCGCGCCGCACGACGGACCCTATCCGTTCACCGTGGAAGTGGGCGGCCAGGTGCAGCGGCAGGACGCGCCCAACGCGGCGATGCAGCCGAGTTTCGCCGATGCCTTCTCGGGGCCGTTCGACCTGTTCGACGACGCCCAGGACGACAAGCTCGACTGGGGCGATGGACGCGAGGCCAAGTTGACCTGGCGGCCGGTAGCCAGCCCCTGGAGCGTGTCGGCCGGCGTCCGCTTTGGAAGGACCAATGGTCACGCCGCGCGCGCGGCCGAACAGCGGGAGGGCGGCGATTGCGTCTTCGGCGCGGCCTACAGCTACTTTTGCGCCTACTACCTCGCTCGCGATCCGCAACTCTACCAGCCCCTGCTTTACGCGGCGCAGAACAACCGGGTAGACGCCTCCGCCATCGATCGTGAAAAGCACACGATTATCGACTTTGCCGTGGGCCGAGATTTCGGGTTTGGCGGCCTTGGCCGCTCCACGCTCAGCGCAGGGCTGCGTTTTGCAAAATTCGACTCGCGCACCGACGCCGAACTGAAGGGCGTGCCCGACTGGAACTTCCCCGATGGATTCTATCTCTCTGGGCAGCCCGTCACCCACACCGTCTACAAGGCCGAGATCAATGCACGGCGCGAATTCAAGGGTTTCGGCCCCGTCATCGACTGGGACGCCTCGCTTCCGCTGCTCGACCTGAAGCAGGGCGGCAGGGTCGACGCCGACTGGTCGCTCTCGGCGGGCGTGCTCCGCGGCGATCGCAAGGCGGCGATTTCGGAGCATGAGCTGGAGCGCGACTACGTAGACAATTTGCTGCAGCTCGCCATGTGGACGCCCTCGCCGCTGCCGGTCTCCGAGACGCAGACCGACGTCATCCTGCCGGCGCGGTCGAACTCGGCGACGGTCCCCGTTTACGGCGCGAGCCTGGGGCTGTCCTACAACGTGGGCGGCTTTACCGCCGGCGCCGGCTATCGTTGGGAGCGGTACGTGAATGCGATCGACGGCGGCTACACCGACGAGCGCGCCGAGGACCGCACCATCGACGGCCCCTACTTCAAGGTCTCCGTCGGTTTCGGAGGCTAGCTCTCCCTCCGGCTTCGGTCCCCTCTGAACCGGAATCACTGAGGCGGCCGCCGCAAGGCGCGCCGCCTCTCCTTCTTTTAGCGCACTTTTTCTCACCGCCCCGGTAAGCTTTTCCGTGCTGGCTGCGTCCCTGGTTATGGGCGAGAGTGTGCTTGCTCGAACGTGGCTGACCATGATCACCACCCATGCCACGGCTGAAGGCCCGACCGACCGGGCGGCGGTGGAGGCGCTGGCGCGCGACTACCGAAGCGTCCTGCTGCGCTACTTCGACCGGCGCGCCATTCCCCAGGCCGACCTCGAAGACGCCGTGCAGGAGGTGTTCGCCCGCCTGTTGCGGCGCGACGGCGATGCGCCCATCGAGACCATCGAGTCCTACCTCTTCCAGACGGCGGCCAGCGTGGCGGTCGACTTTCACCGCAGGGCCGTCGCGAGGGGCCGCGGCACGCACCTGCCCTATGACGACCGCCTTCACGCGGTGGCCGACTTCTCGCCCGAGCGGATCCATGGCGGCCGCGAAGACATCGCGGTGGTCATGGAGGCGCTGCTCGAGCTGCCCGAACGAACGCGCGCGGCCTTTCTGATGGCGCGGTTCGAGAAGATGCGGCTGGCCGAGATCGCCAAGCGGCTCAACCTCTCGATCGGCGGCGTCGAGAAGAACGTGCGCAAGGCGATGGCCCACGTGACCGCGCGCCTGGAGGCGGCGCAATGACCCGGCCGTCGTTCTCTTCCCGCTCGGGCGTGCGCGACATTCACGAAGTCGCGGCGGACTGGGTCGCGCGCGAGGACCGGGGCGAGCTGGGCCCCGAAGGCGCCACGGCTCTGGACGCATGGTTGGCCGAGCACCCCGACCACGTGGCCGCCTACGATGCGACCAAGCGGGCGATGGGCCGGCTGGACGACATGGCCGCCGATCCGCGGATCCTGGCGCTCCGGGCCTCGGCGCTTTCGACCCGCAGCTCGGCGGGAGCGCCGCTGTGGCGCATGGCCGCGACGGTGGCGGCGGCTGTCGTGCTCACTGGCGGGGGCATCGCCACCATCATGGGCGACCGCTCGCCGTCGACGGCTGTCGCGGTGATGGAGCAGGTCGTGCACCCCAGCGCGGCGGTCTACCGGACCTCGGTGGGCGAACGCTCGACCGTGACCCTCCCGGACGGCTCGGTCGCCACTCTCAATACCGACACCGTTCTTCGCGTGGGATTCACGCGGAAAGCGCGCGGCGTGCACCTGGTGCGGGGCCAGGCCCTGTTCGAAGTCGCCCACGGCAAAGCCCGTCCGTTCGAAGTGTACGCCGGCGACCGGGTCATCACCGCGATCGGCACCGTCTTCGACGTCCGTCTGCAGGGCGGCGACGTGAAGGTCGCGCTCGTCGAAGGCCGCGTGCGCGTGCAGTCGCGCGCGCCGGCGCCCACCAGGGCCGATCCCACGCCCCAGGTGATCATGGCGCCGGGCGAGCTGCTGGACGCCCCGCTGGAAGCGCC
>CAMLKO010000290.1 GCA_946480495.1 uncultured Caulobacteraceae bacterium | reverse complement strand
TGGTGCCCGAGATGGCCAAGGACGCCGCCCACGTCGTCATGCTGCAGCGCTCGCCCACCTATGTGGTCTCGCGCCCGGGCGAGGACGCCATCGCCAACTTCCTGCGCCGCCATCTGCCGGCCAAGGTCGCCTACTGGCTCGTGCGCTGGAAGAACGTGTTGCTGACCATGTACTTCTTCCGCCTGGCGCGGAAGCGGCCGGCGGCCGTGAAACAGCGCCTGCTGGGCTGGGTGCGCGACGAGCTCGGCCCCGACTTCGACATCGAGACCCACTTCACGCCCCGCTACAATCCCTGGGACCAGCGGGTCTGCCTGGTGCCCGACAGCGACCTCTTCGTCTCGCTGCGGGAAGGCCGCGCCTCGGTCGTCACCGACCAGATCGAGACCTTCACCGAAAACGGCCTCAAGCTGAAATCCGGCAAGGCGCTGGAGGCCGACATCGTCGTCACCGCCACCGGCCTGAACCTGCAGGTGATGAACGGGCTCAAGCTCACCGTCGACGGCCGGCGCGTCGATCCGTCCAAGGTGCTGGCCTACAAGGGGATGATGTACGAGGGCGTGCCCAACCTCATTTCCTTCTTCGGCTACACCAACGCCTCATGGACGCTGAAGGCGGATCTGACCGCCGATTACGTCTGCCGCCTGCTGAACCACATGCAGAAGACGGGCATGCGCCAGGCGACGCCGCGCAACAACGACCCCGCCGTCGAGGAGCGCCCGTGGCTCGACTTCTCCTCGGGCTACGTCCAGCGCTCCATCGACAAGTTCCCCAAGCAGGGGGACCGCGCGCCCTGGAAGCTGCACCAGAACTACGCGCTCGACATCCTGCTGCTGCGCCACTCGAAGATCGACGACGGGGTGATGGAGTTCTCCAACCCCGCCTCGCAACGGGTGAAACGGCAGCGCGAAGCCGTCGCCGCTTGACGGGGACCCGCGCATCGACCCAGGGTTCGGCCTCGCGCTGAAAACTGAGGAGCAGGGATAGAGATGGCGAAGGTCACGACGGAAACGCCCGCGGCGGTCGAGGAACAGCCGCGCCGCAAGAGCGTCGGCTACAACTACATCATCGTCCTGCTGCTGCTGCTCGGGGCGATCGCCTTCTACATCTACTTCGCCGTTCCCGAGTTCCAGGGGATCCTGGAGGGCGTCGGCCTCATCTGACGTGCTTGGGGCTGATCGGGTCGCTGCTGGGGAAGGTTTCCTCGACAGCCTCGTCCAGCAGCGCCTCCTGACGGCTCTCGGCGCGCGCCGCCCTGTCCGCCAGCTGGTCCGGCTTCTCGTTCTCGCCGAGAGGCCTTGCCGGCCGGCTGGCCGGCGTTTCCACCGCGCAATCCCTCAGCTTCGGAGCCGCCGTGGTCGCTTGCCCGCGCTTGCCCGCCATCCTCAGCCTCCGGACCCGCCCAGGATCGGCAGGATCTCGCCGGTAATGTAGCTGGAGCACTGGGGCGAGGCGAGGAAGACGAAGGCCGGCGCGATCTCTTCCGGCTGGGCCGGGCGCTTCATCAGCGTCTTGGCGCCGAACTGGGCGACCTTGTCGGGCTGCTGGTCGGCGGGGTTCAGCGGCGTCCACACCGGCCCCGGCGCCACCACGTTCACCCGAATGCCCCTGTCGATCAGGTGGCTCGACAGCGACTTGGCGAAGGCGTGGATGCCGCCCTTGGTCATCGAATAGTCGAGCAGGTCCTTGCTGCCGCGCATGCCGGTCACCGATCCGGTCATCAGGATCGAGCTCCCTTGCTTCATGTGCGGCGCGGCGGCCCTGGCCATGTAGAAATAGCCGTAGAGGTTGGTCTTCAGCGTCCGGTCGAACTGCTCGTCGGTCAGGTCCTCGAAGTCCGGCACGTGCTCCTGGAAGGCGGCGTTGTTGACCAGGATGTCGAGCTTGCCGAACGTCTTCAGCGTCTGGTCCACCGCCGCGCGCGCGAAGGCCGGATCGGCGACGTCGCCGGAAAGCAGGATGCAGCGGCGGCCCTCCTTCTCGACCGCGCGGCGGGTCTCCTGCGCATCCTCGTCCTCGTCGAGGTAGGCCGCGACGATGTCGGCCCCTTCGCGGGCGAACAGCACCGCCACCGCCCGGCCGATCCCCGAATCCGCGCCGGTGATCAGCGCCGTCATGTCCTGCAGCTTGCCCGAGCCCTTGTAGTAGGGCGCGTCGTACATCGGCGCCGGGTTCAGCTCGGCCTCGCTGCCCGGCTTGTCCTGATGCTGCCGGGGCAGCGGCGGGACCGGGTAGGGCCGCGCGCCGGTCTGCGGCGGTTGTTTCTCCTTGGCCCCTTCCCTGAAGGAGCGCTGCTCCTTTGCATCGATCCTGTCCTGGATTTCGCGCTCCTGCCGCGCGGCCTGTTGGGCGCCCTGCTCGAAGCCCCCGCTCGCATCGCTGGTCATGGCCTCATCTCCCAAGCTCTGGCTAGGCAATCGGTTGGGGCTGGAACGGGTTCCGTCAGACAGGCCGAGCGCTCGCCGGCGATTTTCCTGTTCCCCGCGCTTGAGGAAACGCCCAAATCGTCGTTAGGCCTTGTGCTCGCGCAAGGCGGGCGGGCGTAAGCGTAGCCATTGCAGGGGCGGATGACGAACAAGGCCGCGACGGAAGAGCATTCGCACCACGGCCGGCGCCTCGGCTGGATGGTGTTCAAGATCGCCTTCGCCGTGGCGCTGTTCGGCGGCGCGATCTGGCTGCTGCGTCACGAGCTGGAAAAGACCTCCGTCGACCAGATCATGGCCGACTTCCGGGCGATCCCGCTCTGGCGCATCGGCCTGGCGATCGCCGCCACCGTGCTGAGCTACGCCTACCTCGGCGCCTCCGAGTGGTGGGCGCTGGAGATGATCGGGCGAAAGCTCGCGACCTGGCGCATCCTGCTGGTGACC
>CAMLKO010000289.1 GCA_946480495.1 uncultured Caulobacteraceae bacterium | reverse complement strand
AGGTTGACGTTGGTGTAGGCCTTGAGCTTGTCGTAGCCCTCGGTGTTGAAGATCCGCGTCCACGCCTCCGACTGGTAATAGAGGTCGGTGTGCAGGGTCATCAGCCAATTCTGCGGCAGCGGGATAGTGTAATCCGCCGTGATCGTGGCCGTCAGGTTCGGTGCGTTCGGCAGCTCGTTGCCGGAGAGGTCCTTGAAGAAGCCCTCGCCGTTGTGCGACAGCGCGGCAAGGCATTCAGCATCGACACCAGGATACTCGTTGCCACTCCCCGGAGCCCCCGCGCCCGTCGGCCAGCAGGGGTACATCGCCGGGTCCGTGCTCCAGCCGGCGTAGTTGGTGTTGACGCGGTACCCCTCGTTCCGCTGCTGACCGGGCGCGCGGTAAGGATAGAGCGTGAAAGGGGCGCCGGCGACAGGATCCTCTCCCAACACGTAGGCATGTTCGCAGCCGCCCGGGTTTCCGCCGCTCTGGCCGCCGACACCGACCACATCTGGATTGGCGGGGTTGGCAGTGCGATTGCCGACAAAGAGCCAGGCCGGCAGCACGCAGTTGGACGGGAAAGTCGGGAAGGGGCTCACCACCATCCACGCCGGGTCGCCGTTGGTGCGGTCCATGGTGTCGATGGCCCGCATGCCGTCGGCGACCCTGGTTTTTTCATACCCGAGCTTGAGACCAAGCTTGAAGTTTTCCACCGGTCGCCAGTCGCTCTCCAGCTCCAGCCCCCAGACGTCGGCATCGAAATTCAGGTTCACCGCCGAGCGGTTGACGATTTGAGAAAGCTGGTAACCTTTATAGTCGTAGTAGAAGCCCGCCAGATTCAACGTCATCGCGCCATCGAGCAACGTGTTCTTGGACCCCAGCTCGAACGCGTCCACATACTCTGCTTCGAAAGTCCTCGGGTGCGTCGCCGACTCCGAGAGATAATTCGCGATATTCTCGCCGGCCTGACCTTCAACTTCGCCATACCAGACGACCCCAGCCGGCGGCGGATTCATGCCTCCCGCCTTGTAACCGCGCCCATAGGAGGCATAGACGAGGGATTCATCGGTAAATGCGAGGTCCGGCTTCCAGTCGATCGCCAGACGCCCAGTGGGTTCGCGCCACTCCTGTCTCACCACCTCCGAGGCGGTGTAGCCGACATACTGGCCGCCAAGCACCCAGCTGGGGATCCGCGGCGCCTCCTTCTTATCCACGGTCCAGCGTAAGCCGGCAGTAATCTTCAGAGCCTCCGTGAGGTTGTAATAAGCCTCACCGAACACCGCATAGGAGATCAGCTTGTATGGGTTCTTGCTGAGAAAATAGTTGTGCCCAAGGTCGTTGAGTGAGGTGATCGGGTTGGGATCGATGTAGATGCAATCGCTAACAGTCTCGGCTCTATTGGTATTGGGCGGCCGCAGCCCGAATGGCAGGCAGTGTTGGTTGTCGGTCACCCCGGGGACATAGTTGGGCGACGCCGCCAGATTGCTGAAGTCGATGCCGGTTCTGGCCGCGTACATCGTCAGGCTGTTGAACATGACGTAGTATTTGTCCTCCGTGTCATACCGGAGGAAATTTGCGCCCAGGCTGAAGTTGAACGGCCCATCGTAGGAAGAGCCGATGCGGAATTCCTGGCTGAAGTGCCTGGACCGCGCCGTCGACACGTCGATTCCGACAAGCCGGTCGGCGCATCCGATCTGCGGGTCGCAGAAGAAGCCGTCGGGGGTCAGAACGCCCTCGGTGACCAGCGAGGGCGTCCTGGTCACGCTCCAGGCGCCCGGCGCCGTGTTGAACCGGTTGAAATCCTGCGTGGAGAAGATTTCGTCGATGGCGTAGCCGGTTTCCGAGGTCAGCGTCAGGCTGTCCGTGAGGTCGTAACTAACCTGCAGCTCTATGGTGTCGGTGTTCGCCTTATACAGGGGATCGACCGTCGACTCGATCACCCGCAAGTCTCGTGACTGCGTTGTACCCGCGTAAGGGTCCACAAGGGCAATAGGTAGCGAGAGCGCGCCCAGCGGACCATAGTACGGCACCGAAATTCCGTTCGGGACCTCGAAGGAATCCGGCGAATAGAGAGACGCCGCCGCGCACCCCTGACTAAGGGTTCCCTGCACACCTGAAAACGCGAGACCGTTATTCAGAACGTCGCCGCCGCTAGACTGGCCGTAATCCGCCAGACCGGTCAGGTGACCCACCGGAATCGCTCCGATGTGGGTGACTTCATGCGTGTGGCACAGCTGTTTGCCCGAGCGCAGACGGTCATCCTCTTCCTGGAAGTGCTCCCAGATCAGGTTGGCGTCGAGGCGGTTGTTGGGCTTGAAGCGCAGCGAGGCGCGGGTTGACCAAAGATCCCGGCCATCGATCGGATTGCCGGTGATCTGGTTGGTCGAATAGCCTTCGCGCTTGGTCCAGGCGCCCGCGACGCGGAGGGCGACGACGTCCTCGACCAGCGGGATGTTGAGCATGCCTTCGATACGGGTCGAATTGTAGTTCGCCACGTCGCCGGACAGCTTCGCCTCGTAGGCGAACTTCGGCTTCATGGAAATGAGGTTCACGACGCCCGCTGTCGCGTTGCGGCCATAGAGCGTGCCCTGCGGCCCTCGCAGCACCTCAATGCGTTGCAGGTCATAAAATTCCTGCTCAAAGAAGCGGTTACGGATGAAGGGTGTGTTGTTGAAGGCGACCGCCACGGCGTTATCGGTCGTGGCCGAGATCGCCTGGGTGCCGATGCCGCGGATCTGGATCGAGTAGCTAGTGAAGTTGGTCTTGGTGAACGTCATGTTGGGGACCTGGGTCATCAGGTCCGGGCCGCCGGCGACCTGCGAACGGGTCAGGTCTTCCTGCGTGAACGCCGAAATCGCGATCGGGACGTCCTGGATATCTTCTTCCCGCTTCTG
>CAMLKO010000288.1 GCA_946480495.1 uncultured Caulobacteraceae bacterium | reverse complement strand
ACCGCGAGGCGGCCGGCCTTCGATTCCGCCGTCAGGAAGTTGGCCAGCTCGGTGCGCGAGCGCAGCGGGCCCGTTTCGAACACGATCCTGGCCAGGTCCGGCATCTCGTCGGCGCTCTGGATGGTCAGGCGCAGGATCGAGTGGCTCTTGCCGACCGCCTCCAAGAGCGTGCGGGCATAGCCGGCCAGCGCCTCCTCGGCGTGTTCGCCGGCGTCGGGCGTGCGCAGCGGCGCGGTCATCGACTCCACCCGCCGCTCCACCAGCGCCCGCACCAGGTCGATCTTGCAGCGATAGCGGTTGTAGACCGTCTGCTTCGACACCCCCGCCCGCCGCGCGATCTCCTCCATGGGCGCGGAGAGGCCGCGTTCGGCCAGCACGGCCGAGGCCGCATCGAGGATGGCCTCGGTCTTGGCGGGGTCGATCTGGCCGGCGACGCGCGGCATCAGTGACCTCCCGTCATCAGGTTGGTCGCCTTGCCCGGCTTTCCGAGCAGGCCCAGCACGGCCGCCACGGCGCAGCCGGCCGCCAGCCAGAAGAAGGCGTCGCCATAGGCCAGCGTCAGCGCCTTCATCTGCAGGTAGCCCGCGAACGCCTTGCGCCCCGCCGTCGCGGGATCGAGCACCCCCGGCTGCGCGCCCATCATGTGGGCAAAGCCGCTCATCATCTGCCCAGCCGTGGGGCTGTCGATGGAGATGCCGCTGGTCAGGTCGCTGTAGTGCACCGCCATCTGGTGGCCGATGATGGTGGTGATGACGGCGAGCCCGACGGCGCCGCCAACGTTGCGGGTCAGGTTCACCAGCGCCGAGGCGTCCTTCATCAGCCGCTGCGGCACCGTCGAGACCGTCAGCGTCTGGGAGGCGATCATGGCGATCATGGTGCCGACGCCCCGCAGCGCCTGCAGCTGGGCGAACTGCCAGAAGCCCCACTGGTCGGTGACCCGCGCCCCCAGGCCGATGCCGTAGGCGGCGAGCCCAAAGCCCAGGAACATCGGGATGCGCGGGTCCATCTGGCGCACCATCCGGCCGGCGATCGGGCCGGTGAGGAACATCGTCAGGCCCGAGACAAGCATGGTCGTGCCGACCTCCGCCGCCGAGAAGTGGCGGATCTGCGCCAGGAACAGCGGCAGCAGGAAGGTCCCGCCGAACAGGCTGATCCCGGAGACGAAGGTCATCACGATGCCCAGCGTGAAGTTGCGGTCCTGGAAGGGCGCGAGGTTCACGATCGGCTGCTTGTAGGTCAGCTGGCGCCAGACGAAGGCGACCCCGGTGATCACGCCCAGCACCGTCAACCAGAGAATGGTGTCGTCCTGGAACCAGCTGTTCTTGGCGCCCTCCTCCAGCACGAACTGGATCGAGAGCAGCGAGATCGCCATGGCGATCAGGCCCCACCAGTCAACGCCCTTGGCGAGGCTGGGATCGCCCTTGTCGAAGTCGCCCCAGCGCAGGACGAGGAAGGTGGCGAGGATGCCCGGGGGCACGTTGACGAAGAACAGCCAGCGCCAGTTCAGCGCCTCGGTCAGGTGGCCGCCCAGCGTCGGGCCGATGGTGGGCGCCAGCGTCACGATCAGGCCGACGATGACGTTGGCGGTGATCCGCCGCTCCGGCGGAAAGGCGGTGAAGGCGGTGGCGAACACCGACGGGATCATCGCGCCCGCCGCCAGCCCCTGCAGCGCGCGGGTGAAGATCATCATGTCGATGCTGGTCGACAGCCCCGTCATGACGCTGGTCACGCAAAACGCGATGCAGCAGGCGACGAAGGTGTTTCGCGTGCCCCACAGCCGCGTCATGTAGGCCGTGAGCGGGATGATCACGACCTCGGCCAGCAGGTAGATGGTCTGGACCCAGGCGATCTCGTCGGCCGTGGCGCCGACGCCCGCCTGGATCTGCGACAGCGAGGCGGCCACGATCTGGATGTCCAGGATGGCCATGAACTGGCCGATGACCATCCCGCCGAAGCCGAGGAAGAGCTTGCCCCAGTCGGTTTCGGGATGGCCGTACGCCTCGAGGTGAGAAGGCGTGGCGGTGGTGGCGACGCCGTCGGCCATGACGGGCTCCTAGCGCGCCTCGGCGTATTGCTGGAGCGAGCCGGTCGCCTCGGCGAACGAGGGGCCGGTGCGCGCGGTGACGTCCACCTTGACCGCGACCGACAGGCCGGGCCGCAGCGCCGCGCCAAACGGGGTCGAGCGGTCGACGACGATGCGGACCGGCACGCGCTGGGCGATCTTGGTGAAGTTGCCGACCGCGTTCTCCACCGGGATCAGCGCGAACTCCGCGCCGGTGGCGGGCGAGAAGCTGTCGATGTGGCCCTTGATGGTCTGCTTGCCGAAGGCGTCGGCGCGGATTTCGACCGGTTGGCCGATGCGCAGCCGCGAGACCTGCGTCTCCTTGAAGTTGGCGACGACGTAGGCCTTGCCGAGCGGAACCACCGCCATCAGCGTCGCGCCGGGCTGGACCAGCTGGCCCGGCCGCACGCCGCGCGCGCCCACGACGCCGGAAACAGGCGCGCGGATGATGGTGTGTTCGAGATCGATCTTCGCCTGCTCGACGGCGGCGTGAGCGGCCTCGGCCTGCGCCAGCGTCTGGGCGCGTGTCGAGCCCAGCGAACCGGCGGTGCGGCGCTCGGCCTCGAGCGTGGCGGCGGCCTGTTGCACGGCGGCGGAGGTTTCGGCGGCCTGGGCCTTGATGGTCTGCAGCTTCTGTTCGGAAACCCAGCCCTGGCCGGCAAGGTCGCTGTAGCGGCGCAGGTCGGAGCCGGCGCGCGCGGCCTCGGCCTTGGCGCTTTCGACGCCGGCGGCGCGTTGCGCGATCATCGCCTGTTCGAGCGCGGCCTTGTCGTCGACGTTGGTCACCGCCGCGTCCAGCGCGGCGGCGTTGGC
>CAMLKO010000287.1 GCA_946480495.1 uncultured Caulobacteraceae bacterium | reverse complement strand
CGTTGGCGCGGAAATAGCCGACCAGCCGCTCGCGCCCGAGCGCGGGGTCGTCGATAACGATCCGCCGGTCGTTGTAGCGGTTGAATTCGGCCGCGGCCTCGGCGAGCGTCTCGCCGTCGAGCCCGACCATTCCCTCCCGCCAGGCGAGCAGCCGGCCGACCGTCGACGGCGGCAGGACTTGCGGCGCATCGGGAACGCCGCCGGAGATGAGCATCTTTGTGCCGGCGGGCAGACGAAGGACGCGCGAGGGATCGACCGTCGTCCAGCACTCCACCAGGCCCTTGGTCACGATGACCTCGGCCCCCTTGTCCAGCCGCCGGACGGAGAAGGCGCCGTCGCCGGCGCGCAGGCGCACGTCTTTCGCCTCCACGACGAAGGGCCGGGCCCGGTCGCGCACGACATCGAACCAGACTTCGCCCTCGGTGAGCTTCACTTGGCGGCGGTCGTTCTCAAACGCCACCTCGATGCGGCTGTCGGTGTTGATCGCCACGCTCGAGCCGTCGCCCAGTGGCACGCGGCGGATTTCCCCGCGCGCGGTGCGATAGCTCTGCCGGCCGAGGTTCAGGACGCCATAGGTCGCGCCCAGCGCGGCTGCGCCGATGAGGCCGGCGGCCATGGCCTCGCGCCGTGTCATCGCCGGCCAGCGGCGGACCGGCGGCGTCTCGGCGCCCATCGCGCGTCCGCGGTCGAGCATGGACCAGGCGGCATGGGCGCGAACATAGGCGCCCTGACGGCGCTCGTCGGCCGCCAGCCAGGCGTCCAGCTCGGCCTGCTCGGCGGGGGTCAGCACGCGGCGGTCCTCGCGCACCACCCAGTCGGCGGCGATCCGGTCGATCTCAGCGGCGGTCTGCTTTGGCATCCCTACCCCTTAGAGCAAACAGCCGCAGCGGTCGGCGCGGCGAGTCGGCGTCGGCGGCCAGCCCCTGCAGCACCAGTCGAAGACCCTTGGCCGCCTCCTTCTCCACGACGTTTTCCGAGACGTGCAAGCGCGCCGCGATCTCCCGCTGGGGCAGACCGTCGATCTTTCGCATCTGGAAGATCATGCGGCATCGTTCGGGAAGCGCCTCGATCAACCGTTGGACGCGCGCGAGCTCCTGGCGGCTCTCGACCGCGCGCTCGGGCGAGGGCTCATAGTCAACGATCCCCAGAGCGTCGATTTCCGCCACCGCATCGATGCGCACGATCCGGTCGCGGCGCATCTGCTTGAGGACGATGTTGCGCGCGACCGCAAAGAACCAGGCCCGCCCGCTGACCACGTGATCGAGGCCGCCATGGGCGAACATCTTCGCGTAGGCCTCCTGGATCACATCGTCGGGGTTGTCGATCCGCAGCGAGGCGCGCAGCCAGCCCCGCACGTCCGCCTCATGCGGCAGGACGTGGGCGGCGAACCATGCGGCGGTGTCCCTGGATAGCGGCAGGATGGCCTCCACCCCGTGTGCGTACGCGTAAAGGCTCGCGCCGTGGACGGCGATGTCAAGCGGGGGATAGCGCCTCGCGCGCGGCCGGACGCAGGCGCGGGCGTGTATTGCGCACGCGCTACGTAGCGCACAGGCGCGGGCGCGTGGGGGGCGTTTTGGGCGGCGGGGATAAGTTTCATGCCGCGCAGTATGGGGCCGCGGCGCAGGGAGCGGATAAGAAAGAGGCGGCAGGGTTGACCTGCCGCCTTCAGTGCATCCGGTTCAGAGGGGACCGAAGCCGGAGTTCGTGCTAGCCGCCGAAGCCGACGGAGAGCTTGAAGTAGGGACCGTCCATGGTGCGGTCGGCGTCCTTGTGTTCGGCGTTGCCGACATCGAGGACGTCGAAGTACCGCTCCCAGCGGTAGCCCGCGCCGGCCTTGAAGCGACCGACCTCGTAGGCGAGGCCGAGCGAGAGGTCGACGACCGGTACGGTGACGGATTTGCTGCGAGTCACGTCGATCGGGGTCATGGTCAGCGGGGGCAGCGGATTGTTCAGCAGGAAAATGTATTTCCCGGTGTAGTGATCTTCCCCCTGACTCCCGGTAATTGCCGTCTTCTGGGTGCCGAAAAGCATGCCGCCTGTGATTGACCAGTCAAGATCGAGGTGGCCTGCTGCGTTGTTGCCTAACAGGCGTTGCGCAGCGTCCCAGGACAAGGACGGTCCGGCTCCCTTGAACTCTCGATCAGCGGCGACCGACGCCTGGTAATGGCTGCGAGACATGTTGTATTTGACCCACCCGTCCGGGAAGTACCAGTCAGGAATACCGTTCATGTCGGCGTGGGTCGTGGATTTGAACGACGCGTAACGCAGGCCGGCGCTCAATACGGACCGGCTATTGCCGAGCATGCCCATACCCACATCACGTCCAACCGCAAAGTCTGCGACCACATGCTCTTCCCTGTCCTGCGCCGAAGAGTCAGACCAATTCGTGCCGGTGGGCAAATACTTGGGATTGTAGGACGGATTCGCTGGGTCGCACGTGGCCCCGTAAAGAGTATCGCGGGGGAACGGGCAGCGATGCGGTCCGGCCGCCTCGGAAGCATGAACCAACGATGTCTTCTTGTTTGCCCGACCATAGCGCAGGCCCCCGGAAACGCTCCAAGGTCCCAGGCCGGGCCGATAGGTGAGGCGAACCTCACGTCCATCACCCCAATCGAGGTCGCGGTTCTGGGCGTTCGCAGGCGTGATGGCGGCCGAAAAGGCGCTCATGAAGTCCGGCCCGACCGGCGTGTAGGGCGCGTCCTGACGCTGCGCCTGGCCGCTGAGCTCGACCGTGAGCAGGTAAGGGCCCGTGGAGCTCGGATCGGCTCCGGTCCACCATGGGCCGCCGTTCCATTCCTTGGTCACGCGCAGGCCGTAGAGGCGAGGCTCGATCAGGAAGACATTGGTGGTCAGGCCGGTGTCATCGGAGTTGAGGAAGGCGCC
>CAMLKO010000286.1 GCA_946480495.1 uncultured Caulobacteraceae bacterium | reverse complement strand
TCGGCCATGCCCTCGCCGTGCTCGGCCGACAGCGGCACCGGCTCGCCAAAGCCCAGGCTGAAGGCTTCCAGAGCCCCGGACTCGCCCGCGCGGCCCTCGGCCTTGTTGGCGACCACGATCACCGGCTTGCTGGAGCGGCGCAGCACCTCGCCGAACACCTTGTCGGCCGGGACCACGCCCTCGCGGGAATCGATGACGAACAGCGCCAGGTCGCACTCGGCGATGGCGCGCTCGGTCTGGGCGCGCATGCGCGCTTCCAGGCTCTCGTCGGTGACGTCCTCGAACCCGGCGGTGTCGATCAGGTCGAGGTCGATGTCGCCCAGCCGCCCGGTCGCGAACTTGCGGTCGCGCGTGACCCCCGGCAGGTCATCGACGATGGCGAGCTTGCGCCCCGCCAGCCGGTTGAACAGCGTGGACTTGCCGACGTTCGGCCGGCCGACGATCGCGAGTTTCAGCGCCATGCGGTCCTTTTAGCGGACCGCGACGAGGTCCGCCTTATCCGTCACGAAATAGAGCGTGCCGTTGGCCGCGATGGGGCTGATCAGAACCGGGTCGCCCAGGTTCGTCGTCTGCATCACCGCGCCCGTCTTCGGGTTCAGCGCCACCATCTGGCCCGTGCTGGAGGCCAGCACCAGCTTGTCGGAGGCCAGGATCGGCCCCGTCCACAGCGGCCGAAGCTTGCCCGAGCGGCCGCCGATGCGGAACCGGCCAAAGCCGATGCCCTTGCGCTCCTTGGCGATGGGCACGTTCGCGTTCAGGTCCTGGATCCAGTAGACCTGCCCGCTCTCGCGCGAGACGCACATCACTTCACCGGCCTGCGAGACGATGTAGACCACGTCGCCCGCCGGCCAGGGCGTGGCGATCGACGCCACCGGCAGCGTCCAGCGCGGCACGCCCGAGCGCATGTCGATGGCGGCGAACACGCCCGAGTGGCTGGCCGCATAGACGTCGCCCTTGTAGATCACCGGCCGCCCGGCGATGTCGCGGATTTCGGACAGGGCGTTGATGCGGTTGGTCAGCGACAGCGCCTGGTTCCACAGGTCGTTGCCGTTCTCGGCCCGCAGCGCGACCACTTCGCCCGAGGCGAAGGCCGCAACCACCGTGTCGCCGGTGACCGCCGGGCTCGAGGCCCGCAGCAGCCGCGCCGGTTCGATCAGGGCCTGGTAGTTCCAGTCTTCCCGGCCCGTCGCCGCGTCATAGGCGAGCAGCTCGTTGTCGGTGCTGACCACGAACATCCGGCCGTCGGCGACGGTCGGCGCGGCGTGGATCGGCGAGTCCGTATCGGTCTTCCAGATCATCGCGCCGGTCGCGGGCTCGAGCTGGGCGACCAAGCGGTTGCCGCTGGCGACGTAGAGCTTGCCGCCCGAATAGGCGAGGCCGCCGCCGAAGGTGTCCTTGTCGCGCTTGGAGCGCGACGGCAGCTGGGTGCGCCAGACGACCTGGCCGCTGCCGGCGTCGATGGCGGCCACGGTGGAGTCGCCGTCCATCACATAGACGCGGCCCTCGGCCTCGATCGGCGGCGCCATCACGTGGTGCTTGCGGTCGCTGTCCTTGCCAAAGCCCCGGCGCCAGGCGACGCGCAGGTCGCCGCCGGCCTGGACGTGCTCGACCGACTGCTCGGGCGTGCCGCCCGGCAGCGGCCAGTCGGCCTGAGGCAGGGCGGGCGGCAGGGAGAAGTCCTGGCCCTTAAGCGACGATGCGGCCTCGACCTTCGGCTGGAAGGCGATGATCGAGATGCGCTGGCCTTCGCTGGCGGTGGACTTGGCCTTGGCTTCTCCCCTGTCGAACGGGTTCAGCTTGCCGACCGTTGAACGCACCGTCGAACAGCCGCTCATGCCAATGGCGACGGCTGCGAGGACGGCGACACCGCCGATACGCTTAAAGCTCATTGAGCGGCTCCGGGCTGGGCTGATTGCGCCTGGGGTTGGGTCTGTAGTTGCGGAGGCGGCGGCGGCAGGGCGGCCGCGGCCTTGACGATGGCCGGCAGGGCCTTGGCCGAGCCGGAGTCGATCATGTCCATGGCGAGCCGGGCGCGGTCGCGCATGGCGTCGGAGGAATCGGGCGACAGGCTCAGCACCGCGAAATCGCCGCGCGCTTCGGCCGACTTGCCGCCCATCAGCTTGGCGAAGGCGAGCGCCTCCTTGGCCTGCATCCGGTAGGGAGCTCCGTCCTTGGTCAACGGCGTGAGCCTCTTCTCAAGCTCGGCATAGGGAGCCGTATCGAGAAGCGCCAAGGCGGATTTGAGGCGGGCGAGGTCGCCGAGCATCGGGTCCGGCGCGACCTCGGCCGCCTGGTCGAAGAACTTCACCGCCTGGTCGGTGTCGTTGGCGTCCATGCGCTGGCCGCCCTGCTGCATCAGCGCCAGCGTTCGATAGACCGGCGTGCCGGTCTTGGCGACGTCGGCGAACATCCCGAACGCGCGCGTGTCGTCATGGCTGGCCCGGGCCTCGAGCGCGGCGAGGTATTCGTCGGACGCCTTGAAGGCTTCCTTGTCCTGGCTGTTCTTCCACACCGACCAGCCGACGGTGGCCGCCAGCGCCAGCAAGGCGATGCCCGCGACCCACGGAAGCACCCGAAGCGCGAGGGTCCTGTAGCGGTCGGAGCGAAGCTGCTCCTCCACCTCATCAAACAGATCGACCAAACGGGAGCTCCGCGACAGGCGAAATCAAGCGATTTGCGGCGGGAACCTATAGGCTGGAACGCGCCGCTGCAACGCGCGAACGCCTAACGGCTCTGCTTTGAGAAATAGGTCTCGGCCTGAGCTGGAAAGCGGCGGGCGCGGACGTCGTCCGCGTAGCCCTGGACGGCCTTGCTGATCGTCCCGCGCAGGTCGGCGTAGCGGCGCACGAACTTGGGCGTCCAGTCGAACAGGCCCAGCATGTCGTCGGT
>CAMLKO010000285.1 GCA_946480495.1 uncultured Caulobacteraceae bacterium | reverse complement strand
CTGCTGGGGGTGCTGGGCGCGGCCCAGGCGGCGCTCGGCCGGGTCAACCGCGAGCTTCGCCACCGCGCCCGCGACCTCACCGCCGCCAACCGCGAACTGCAGGTCCAGATCGAGGAGCGCGAGAAGGCCGAGGAGGCGCTGCGCCAGAGCCAGAAGATGGAGGCCATCGGCCAGCTCACCGGCGGCGTCGCGCACGACTTCAACAACCTGCTGATGGTGGCCTCCAGCGGCCTCGACCTGATGGACCGTACGAAGGACCCGGACCGCCGCCAGATGCTGAAGGACAGCATCCGCCAGGCGATCGACCGCGGCTCGGCGCTCACCCGCCAGCTGCTGGCCTTCTCGCGGCGCACCACCCTGCATCCGGAGGTGATCGACCTCGCCGTCCAGGTGGAAGGCCTGCGCGTCCTCCTCGACCGCTCCCTGCGCGAGGACATCCAGGTCGAGCTCAGCTTCACGCCCGGCCTCTGGCCCGTGGAGATCGACCCTGCCCAGTTCGAGCTCGCCCTGCTCAACATGGCCGTCAACGCCCGCGACGCCATGCCCGACGGCGGCGCCATCGTGATCGCCGGCGAGAACGCCCCCGACCTCTCGGAACGCGGGCTTTCCGGCGACTTCGTGCGGCTCTGCGTCTCCGACACCGGCGAGGGCATGCCGCCCGAGCTGATCGACCGCGTCTTCGAGCCCTTCTTCACCACCAAGGAGCCCGGCCGCGGCACCGGCCTGGGCCTGAGCCAGGTCTATGGCTTCATCCGCGCCTCGGGCGGCGACGTGCGGATCGAGAGCGTGGAGGGGGAGGGGACGACCATCACCCTGCTGCTGCCCCGCTCGGACAAGCCGCTCGCGACAAAGGACTCGGAAGCCGACCGCAAGGAGCTGCCGCGCGGCGAGGGCCGGGTGCTGCTGGTCGAGGACGACGACGGCGTGGCCGCCCTGGTCGGCGAGATGCTGCGCGAGCTCGGCTACGAGCCCGTGCGCGCCGCCAACGCCGCCGAGGCGCTGAAGCTGATCGACAGGCGCCGCCGCTTCGACCTCGTCTTCTCCGACATGGTCATGCCGGGCGAGATGGACGGCATCGACCTCGCCCGCGAGATCGCCGCGCGGCGGCCCGGTCTGCCGGTGGTGCTCACCACCGGCTTCAGCGAGGCCGCCCAGGCGGCCCGGCAGCAGGGTCTTCGCCTGCTGACCAAGCCCTACCGCCTCGAGCAGCTGGCGAGCGAGCTGCAGGCCGCGAAGGAGGGCGCCCGGGCTTCCGCCTGAGCCGCCCATGGAACCCGCCGCGCGCACACGGGCTTCTTTTGGTGAAGGAGTCCGCCATGCCCGACGACCCCGTCCAACCGCCCGTCGCCCACGGCGACCGCCGCGACGAAGTCTGGATCGAGAAGGATCCCGATCAGATCAGCAAGGTGCGCTTCACCTTCCCCGTCACGCCGCCGGTGGAAGAGGTCGGCGTCTCCTCGCGGGAGGGCGCCGCGCTCGATGACGCGGAAGTGACCGACGCCGCGGCGATCCCCGACGACCCCTCGGTCTGGGAAGCCCTCGAAGACGGCGAAGCGGGCTGAAAGCCCCGGCTTCGGGCAATTTGTTTCTTGTGATACGAATTGTCACGTCTTGTGCTTGCGCAGACATCGACAAAAGGCGGGTTTTCGGCAAAAAGACGCCGCCCGCGCGTGTTGCGGGTGCGAAGTGACAGTCGAGAAGCTGATGGACGTCCCTGGTAGCCAAGGCCTTTATGATCCCCGCAATGAGCACGACGCCTGCGGCGTCGGCTTTGTGGCGAACATCAAGGGCCGCAAATCGCACGACATCGTGCGCCAGGGCCTGCAGATCCTGGTGAACCTCGACCATCGCGGCGCGGTGGGCGCCGACCCCCTCGTGGGCGACGGCGCCGGCTGCCTGATCCAGATCCCCGACGCCCTGCTGCGCGACTGGGCCGTGCGCCACGACCTGCGCCTGCCGCCGGTCGGCGAATACGCCGTCGCCATGTGCTTCCTGCCGCGCGACGAGGCCGCCCGCGAGGCCGCCGTCGGCCAGTTCGAGCACTTCATCCGCGTCGAGGGCCAGAACCTGCTCGGCTGGCGCGACGTGCCCGTCGACCTGACCGGCCTTGGCCAGACGGTGCTGGAGCAGATGCCGGTCATCCGCCAGGCGATCGTGACCCCGGGCGCCAACGTGAAGGACGAGGCCGCCTTCGAGCGCAAGCTGCTCGCCGTCCGCAAGCAGACCCAGAACCCGCTGGCCGAGCTTGCCAAGAAGCGCGACCTGCCCGGGATCACCCAGTTCTACATGCCGTCGTTCTCGACGCGCACCATCGTCTACAAGGGGCTGCTGCTCGCCCACCAGGTCGGCAGCTTCTACGAGGACCTGCGCAATCCGCTGACCGAGAGCGCGCTGGCGCTGGTCCACCAGCGGTTCTCCACCAACACCTTCCCGTCGTGGAAGCTGGCGCACCCCTACCGGTTCATCGCCCACAACGGCGAGATCAACACCGTGCGCGGCAACGTGAACTGGATGAATGCGCGGCGCCGCACGCTGGAAAGCCCGCTGCTGGGGCCCGACCTCAACAAGATGTGGCCGCTGATCCCGCATGGGCAGTCGGACACCGCCTGCCTGGACAACGCCCTGGAGCTGCTGCTGGCCGGCGGCTATCCGCTGGCGCACGCCATGATGCTGCTGATCCCGGAGGCCTGGGCGGGCAACCCGCTGATGGATCCCAAGCGGCGCGCCTTCTACGAATATCACGCCGCCCTGATGGAGCCGTGGGACGGCCCCGCCGCCATCGCGTTTACCGACGGCCGCCAGATCGGCGCGACGCTGGACCGCAACGGGCTGCGGCCGGCGCGCTTCTGCATCACCGACGACGACCATGTGATCATGGCCTCCGAGAGCG
>CAMLKO010000284.1 GCA_946480495.1 uncultured Caulobacteraceae bacterium | reverse complement strand
GGCGCCTGGGCGTGGGCGGCGGGAACGGCGGCAAGCGACAGGACGGCGGCGGCGACGGCGGCGCGAAGGACGTGACGGCTCATGGGGGCTCCGGAACTGAAGGCGGCGACCCTAGCACCCCAATCCGGGGAAGGCAGATTACAGTCCTGTCATGCGTGGGCGCGGTTCTTCACCAGGTCGTCGACCACCGTGGGGTCGGCCAGCGTGGTGGTGTCGCCGAGGTTTGAGATATCGTTTTCGGCGATCTTGCGCAGGATGCGGCGCATGATCTTGCCCGAGCGCGTCTTGGGCAGGCCTGGCGCGAACTGGATGATGTCGGGCGCGGCGAAGGGACCGATCTCCGCGCGCACCCACTGGACCAGCTCCTTGCGCAGGTCCTCGGACGGCTGGCGGCCGTCGTGCAGGGTGACGTAGGCGTAGACGCCCTGGCCCTTGATGTCGTGCGGGTAGCCGACCACCGCGGCCTCGGTGACGCCCGCGTGCCCGACCAGCGCGGACTCGATCTCGGCGGTGCCCAGCCGGTGGCCGGAGACGTTGATGACGTCGTCCACCCGGCCGGTGATCCAGTAGTAGCCGTCCTCGTCGCGGCGGCAGCCGTCGCCGGTGAAGTACTTGCCGGGGTAGGCGCTGAAGTAGGTGTCGATGAAGCGCTGGTGGTCGCCATAGACGGTGCGCATCTGGCCCGGCCAGCTGTCGGTCAGGCACAGGTTGCCGCTGGTCGCGCCCTCCAGAACCTTGCCGTCGGCGTCGACCAGCTGCGGCTTCACGCCCGGCAGCGGCTTGGTGGCCGAGCCCGGCTTCAACGCCGTGGCGCCCGGCAGCGGCGAGATCAGCGTCGCGCCCGTCTCGGTCTGCCACCAGGTGTCGACGATGGGGCAGCGCTCGTCGCCGACCACGCGGTGGTACCAGAGCCAGGCCTCCGGGTTGATCGGCTCGCCGACGGTGCCGAGCAGCCGCAGCGACTTGCGCGAGGTCTTGGTGACGAAGTTGTCGTCCTCGCGCATCAGGGCGCGGATGGCGGTGGGCGCCGTGTAGAAGATCTCGACCTGGTGCTTGTCGATCACCTCCCAGAAGCGGGAGAAGCTCGGGTAGTTCGGCACGCCCTCGAAGATCACCGTCGTCGCCCCGTTCGCGAGCGGGCCATAGACGATGTAGCTGTGGCCGGTGACCCAGCCCACGTCGGCCGTGCACCAGAAGATCTCGCCTGGCCGGTAGTCGAAGATGATCTCGTGGGTGAAGGCCGCCCAGGTCAGGTAGCCGCCGGTCGTATGCAGCACGCCCTTCGGCTTCCCCGTCGAACCCGAGGTGTAGAGGATGAACAGCGGATCTTCCGCGCCCATCGGCTCGGGCGGGCAGTCGGCGGAGACCTTCTCGCGCGCCTCCTCGTAGCGGACGTCGCGGCCCTCGACGAAGTTCACCTCCGCGCCGGTGCGGCGGACCATGATCACGGTGTCCACCTGCGGGCAGCGCTTCAGCGCCTCGTCGACGTTGGCCTTCAGCGGGATCTTGCGCCCGCCGCGCAGGCCCTCGTCGGCGGTGATGACGATCCGCGAGTCGCAGTCCTCGATCCGACCCGCGATGGAGTCCGGCGAGAAGCCGCCGAAGATCACCGAGTGGATCGCCCCGATCCGCGCGCAGGCCAGCATGGCGAAGGCGGCCTCGGGGATCATCGGCAGGTAGATGGTCACCCGGTCGCCCTTGCCGACGCCGTGCGCCTTCAGGACGTTGGCCATGCGGCAGGTTTCGGCGTGCGCCTCGCCGTAGGTGATCTTGCGGCTCTGCGAGGGATCGTCGCCCTCCCAGATGATGGCGACGTCGTTGGCGCGATGCGGCAGGTGGCGGTCCAGGCAGTTGGCCGAGGCGTTCAGGACGCCGTCGGCGTACCAGCGGATGCGGAAGTCCTTGCGGTCGTAGGAGACGTCCTTGACCACGCTGAAGGGCTTGATCCAGTCGAGCCGCCCGGCGACCTCGGTCCAGAACGCGTCCGGGTCCTGGTCGGCGCGGCGGCAGGCCTCTTCGTAGGCGGCGGCGTTCATATGCGCCCGCTTCGCCCAGGCCTCCTGAACCGGAAACACATGCCCTTCGCTCACGTCGCGCTCCCTCTGTCTTTATCGGCCAGCGATTAATGCGGACCGCGAGGCGGCGCGCAACATCACGCGACGACAACCTCGCCGTCGCGAACGGCCACGGGCCACCGGGTCAGCGCCCGGCCAAGGCAGGGTCCGGCCACGCACTCGCCCGTATCCGGCCTGAACAGCGCCCCATGCCCGCCGCAGAGAATGAGGTCGCCCTCGCGCGTCAGGTAGCGGTCCTCCCAGGCGGCGAGCGGCCATCCGGCGTGGGGACAGGCGTCGACGTAGCCGCGCACTTCGCCGTCCTTGCGCACCACGAAGCCTCCGAACAACGCGTCGCCCTCGCGGAAGCGGAAGCCCTTCGCGCCGGGGTCTTTCAGGTCGTCGAGGCGGCAAAGCCGCGTGCCGGAGGCCGGCGCGGCGGGGTTCACGCGATCGCGCCCACCGTGACGCGCCAGGGCTTCACCTCGGAGGTGTCGAACAGGCCGGCGGAGCGGTAGGGGTCGAGCGCGTGCCAGGCGTGCGCCATGTCGAGGTCGTCGGCCTCGATGACGATCATCGAGCCACACATCTCGCCGTTCGCGTCGAGGAACGGACCGCCGAGCCGAACCACGCCGGTCTCGCGCACATAGTCGAGATGGGCCTCGCGGTTGGCCATCCGCACCGGCAGATGCCCGGGCTTGTCCATCCAGGAGATGACGAAAAGCGGCATGGCTATTCCCCTTCGGATTTCAGCGGCCGTGACAGCAGGCCCATGATGGCCGCGTCAACCGTGTGCTCGTCGGCCAGGATTCCCGCGACCGCCTGGCAGATCGGCATGTCGACGCCGAGCTT
>CAMLKO010000283.1 GCA_946480495.1 uncultured Caulobacteraceae bacterium | reverse complement strand
AGGAAGCGCTGCTGGAGGTCGGAGTCGAAGGGCTCCTCACGCCAGAAGCGGCGCACCAGCGCGGCCGCGTCGGTGGTGCGGCCCGTCATCCTATAGGCGCTGGCCAGCGCCATCGCGCCCTGCGCGGTCTGGGGCTGGGTGTCGCCGAACCACAGGATGATGCGGTTCGCGTCCATGCCGGAGGTCTCGAGCATCTTCTCGGCGGCGGCCTGGCGCGCGTCGGGATGGGGCCAGCCGGCCAGTTCCTTGCGCGCGCTGTCGAGCTCGGCGAACGACAGCTGGTCGGGGACGTACTCGGCGACCGCCCAGGTGGCGATCTTGCGGGCGACCGGATTGCTGATGAGGGAGCGGGCGGCCAGCGCCCCGTCGGCGTCACCCTGCCGCGCGGAGGTCAGCGCCTGGCTCAGCGCCGACTGGTCGTTCGACGACAACGGCTGCGAATAGGGCACGCCCATCGAGGCGGGCGCGCTGGCGACCGGGGTCGGCGTGTAGGGGGTGTAGCCGGATGTCTGGGCGTCCGCGACGCTGTAGGCCAGCACCACCGCCCCGCCTATGAGCAGGCTTTTACGCTTCCATGAAGCCAACTTCTGGCCCCTCTTCCTCACTAACGCGCTCCGAGGCCCGTTGCGGGCCACCGGTGCATGGTCATATTGTCCGCGCCGCTAACGGCCGCAACGGAATGCGGCGAATTCTCACGGCTTTTTGCGATCATGTTCCAATCTCCCCTCAAGGGCGCCCTGACGGCCCTGGTCACGCCCTTCCGCGATGGCGCGGTGGACGAGGACGCCTTCGTCGCGCTGGTGGAACGCCAGATCGCGGCCGGGATCCACGGCCTCGTTCCCGTAGGCACAACGGGCGAGAGCGCCACTTTGTCCCATGAAGAACACCGGCGCGTGATCGAATTGTGCGTGCGAACCGCGCGCGGCCGGGTTCCGGTCGTCGCGGGCACCGGCTCGAACGCGACCGACGAGGCCATCGAGCTCACCCGCCACGCCAAGACGGTGGGCGCCGACGCGGCGCTGATCGTGACGCCCTACTACAATCGCCCGAGCCAGGAGGGCATGTACCGCCACTTCGCGGCGATCAACGAGGCGGTCCAGCTGCCGGTGCTCGTCTACAACGTGCCCGGCCGCACCGGCGTGGACATCTCGAACGCCACGCTGGCGCGGCTGGCCCAGCTTCCCAACATCGTGGGCATCAAGGACGCCACCGGCGACCTTGGACGGGCCAGCGAGCAGCGGCTGATGTGCGGCGAGGAATGGATCATGCTCTCGGGCGACGATCCGAGCGCGCTCGGCTACGTGGCCCATGGGGGCCATGGCTGCATCTCGGTGAGCTCGAACGTCGCGCCCGATGGGATGGCCTCCTTCTTCAACGCCCTGCTGAACAAGGACTGGGAGACGGCCCTGTACTGGCAGGACAGGCTGATTCGTCTTCACAAAGCGTTATTCCTCGACGCCTCGCCCTCGCCGACGAAGTTCGCGCTGGCCCATCTGGGCCTGTGCCGCGAGGACACGCGCCTGCCGATCGCGCCCTGCGCCGAATCCGTGCGTCCCGAGGTCATCGAGGCCATGCACGACGCGGGCGTGCTGTGAAGCTGATTGCCGAGAACCGCCGCGCGCGGTTCGACTACTTCATCGACGACGTGGTCGAGGCGGGGCTGATGCTGACCGGGACGGAGGTGAAATCCCTGCGCAACGGGCGGGCCAACATCGCCGAGTCCTACGCGGCGGTGGAGGGTCGCGACATCGTCCTGATAAACGCCGACATCCCGCCCTATGCCCAGGCCAACCGCTTCAACCACGAGCCGCGCCGGCCCCGGAAACTCCTGCTGCACCGCAAGCAGATCGACCGCCTGATCGGCGCGGTGCAGCGGGAAGGGCGCACCATCATCCCGACCAAGCTCTACTGGAACGACAAGGGCGTCGCGAAGCTGGAGATCGGCCTGGCCAAGGGCAAGAAGCTGCACGACAAGCGCGAAACCGCCGCCGAACGCGACTGGCAGCGCGACAAGGCCCGGCTGATGCGGGACAAGGGCTAGGCGAAACGCCGGTTTCGGGCGTAGCTTCCGCCCAAGCGTGGCCTTGGGGGAGGCGTCAATGAAACTTTCAGCGGTAATCGGTGGCCTGGCCGCCGCCTTGGTGCTCGCGGGCGCGGCGCAGGCCGGGAGCCTGGACGTCGTCTATTGGGGAAAGGACAGCCATGCGACCGTCGTCGTCGACGGGCAGAGCTACAGCCTTTCGGACGCCTTCGATTGGGTTACGGTCAAGGACATCTACACCGGCACGCATACCCTGACGCTGTATGCCAATGGAACGACGATGAGCCGGGACTTCACCCTGTCGTACGACAACACCTACTCGAACGACGACAAGGGGCAGAACTGGTGCATGGATCTCGAGGACAACAGCGCCGACATCCTCGATCCCGACACCTGCGACGAAATGGTCGACTACTACTACGACGGCTGGTGACGTCAGGCGTCGAGGTAGGCTTTCGCCCGCTCGAACAGGTCTTCGAACATCTGCGTCGTCAGCCGGCCGGTGTTCGTGTTGAGCCGTGAGCAGTGGTAGCTGTTGAAGATGCGGTAGGGGCCTGCGTCGAAGGTCGAGCCGTGGCCGGGTGCGCCGTCCGAGGCCTTCTTTCCTAGCGCTTTCAGGACGTTACGGCGGGAAACATCGCCCAGCGTGATGATCGCCTTCAGCCGCGGCAGGGCCTTCATGCGCGCCGCGAGGAACGGGCGGCAGGTGTTCTCCTCCGAGGTCTCCGGCTTGTTTCCCGGCGGGGCGCAGCGGACCGCATTGGTGATCATGCAGTCGACCAGTTCGAGCCCGTCGTCAGGCCGCTCGTCGTAAGTCCCGCGCGCAAAGCCGAACTTCAGGAGCGTGCCGTAGAGCAGCTTGCCCG
>CAMLKO010000282.1 GCA_946480495.1 uncultured Caulobacteraceae bacterium | reverse complement strand
CCATCCTCCCCTGGGAGAAGGTCACCGTCACCCTGACCGACGAACGCTGGGTCGACCCGCACTCGCCCGACTCCAACGAGCGCATGGTCCGCGACCGGCTCCTCACCGAGCACGCTGCCGCCGCGACCTTCGCGCCGCTAAGATCGGCCCACGCGACACCCACGGAGGCCGTCGCCGAAGCCGCAGCCCGGCTGAAGCCCATCCTCCCCGCCGACCTCACCCTGCTCGGCATGGGCGAGGACGGCCACATCGCCTCCCTTTTTCCCGGCGGTCCGGTGGAAGCCGGAGGCCTGGCGGTCGCCGCGCAGGGCGCCCAGCCGCGCCTCAGCCTCACGCTGGCCGCCCTCGAGCCCCGCCGCATCACCGTCCTGCTCATCGCCGGCGAGGCCAAGCGTCGCGCGCTGGAGGACCGCACCGGCCTGCCCGTCCACGCGTTCCTTGCGCGAACAAAAGCGCCCGTCAGGGTATTGTGGTCTCCATGAACCGCGTCATCGCCGAGGTCACCGCCCGCATCGCCGAGCGCAGCCGCGAACGCCGCACGGCCTACCTCGCCCAGATCGACGCCGCCCGCGACGCCGGCCCCGGCCGCGCCAAGCTCTCCTGCGCCAACTGGGCCCACGCCTTCGCCGCCCAGCCCGCCGACGTGAAGCTGCGGGTGCTGGACCCCAACGTCCCCAACCTCGGCATCGTCAGCGCCTACAACGACATGCTGAGCGCCCACCAGCCGCTGGAGCGCTTCCCCGCCCTCATCAAGGAAGCCGCCACCGAGGCCGGCGCGACGGCACAGTTCGCCGGCGGCGTGCCCGCCATGTGCGACGGCGTCACGCAAGGGCGCCCGGGGATGGAGCTGTCGCTCTTCTCCCGCGACGTGATCGCGCTCGCCACGGCGGTCGCCATGAGCCACGACGCCTTCGACGGCGGCCTCTATCTCGGCGTCTGCGACAAGATCGTGCCGGGGCTGGTGATCGGCGCGCTGGCGTTCGGCCACCTGCCGGCGATCTTCGTGCCCGGCGGCCCGATGACCTCGGGCCTGCCCAACTCCGAGAAGGCCAGGATCCGCGCCCTCTATGCCGAGGGCAAGGTCGGCCGCGACAAGCTGCTGGAGGCCGAACAGGCCGCCTATCACGGGCCGGGCACCTGCACCTTCTACGGCACGGCCAACTCCAACCAGATGCTGATGGAGATGATGGGCCTGCACCTGCCGGGCAGCGCCTTCGTCCACCCCAACACCCCGCTGCGCGACGCCCTGGTCAAGGCCTCGGCCCGCCGCTGCGCCGCGATCGGGCCGAAGTCCAACGAGTGGACCCCCGCCGGCCGCGTCATCGACGAGAAGGCCATCGTCAACGGCCTCGTCGGCCTGATGGCGACGGGCGGCTCGACCAACCACGCCCTGCACATGGTCGCCATGGCCGCGGCGGCGGGCGTGGCGCTGGAGCTGGAGGACTTCGACGATATCTCCCGCGCCACCCCGCTGCTGGCGCGCGTCTATCCGAACGGCCCGGGCGACGTGAACCACTTCCAGGCCGCCGGCGGCATGGCCTTCGTCACCCGCGAGCTGCTGGCTGCCGGTCTGGCGCACGAGGACGTGCTGACCGCCGCCGGCCACGGCCTTTCCCACTATACGACCGAGCCGGTTCTCGACGGCCAGACGGTCGTCTGGCGCGAGGGGGCGAAGGAGAGCCTGGACCGCGACATCCTGCGGCCCGTCTCCGATCCTTTCCAGCCCGAGGGCGGCCTTCGCCTGCTGAAGGGGCCGCTGGGGCGCGGCGTGATCAAGGTCTCCGCCGTCGAGCCCGAACGCCTCGACGTCACCGCGCCCGCCGCCGTGTTCGACAGCCAGGACGCCTTCCTGGCCGCCTTCCAGCGCGGCGAGCTCTATCGCGACATGGTGGCCGTGGTCCGCTTCCAGGGCCCCCGCGCCAACGGCATGCCCGAGCTGCACAGCCTGACCCCGGCGCTCAGCGTCATCCAGGACCGCGGCTACAAGACCGCGCTGGTCACCGACGGGCGCATGTCGGGCGCATCCGGCAAGGTGCCCGCCGCCATCCATATGACGCCCGAAGCCGCCGACGGAGGGCTGCTGGCCTATCTGCGGGACGGCGACGTCATCCACCTCGACGCCCGCGCCGGGACGCTGGAGGTGCTGGTCGATGAGCGCTCCCTTCGCGCCCGCACGCCCGCCGCGCCGCCGCCTGAAGCCCCCGGCTTCGGCCGCGAACTCTTCGCCAACTTCCGCCGCGCCGTCGGCCCCGCCGATCACGGCGCATCGGTGATCTTCTAACCGCAACCCTCTCGATCCCTCCACGGCGGCGGCCGGTGGAGCGCCGCGGCGCGCGCCAACGTGGGCGCGAAGTCACACCGCTCTGCAATTTCGACGCACGGCGTTCTGCGTATTGCGCTCCGCGGGAACATACCGCATCCTCTAAAACGCGGGCGCTGTAGATAAGTCGGGGCACGATATAGTCTTCGATGAGTCACATCTCGCGTGATTGTCGTCCAGGAGGTCTCTTGGCGGTATCGGCGACTGTATTCGTGAGATGTTCTCGACGGGTCCCCCCGGGCCCGCTCGCCATCCCTATCGGCGCAAATCCCCGGCCGTTCTGCGCTACAGCGCAGCTTGGCGCGCGTTTCGATGGGCTACGGCGGCGAAATCCGTCTCCTCTTCCGCCCGAAACAGGCTGAGACCGCCTCAAATGACGCAAAAACCGGCAAAATTAGAAGGGCCGGTACGTCAGCAAGGTTCAGGGAGGGAGTTATGAGAAGGATATCCTATTTCGGCAGCGGCTCGGCCGCCGCCATCGCTCTGACGCTCGGCTTCGCCACGCCGGCGTTTGCACAGACGCCGGCCACCGCCGACCAGCCCGCCGAAGTCCAGGAAGTCGTCGTCACCGGCTCGCTGATCCGCGGCACGCCGG
>CAMLKO010000281.1 GCA_946480495.1 uncultured Caulobacteraceae bacterium | reverse complement strand
AGGCTGGACTTCCTGATGCAGGAGTTCATGCGCGAGGCGAACACCCTTTGCTCGAAGTCCGCGACGACGGCCTTGACCGCCGTCGGCCTCGACCTCAAAGCGGTGATCGAGCAGCTTCGCGAGCAGGTGCAGAATGTCGAGTGACGCGCGCCGCCGTCGCGGCCTGATGCTGGTGATCTCCAGCCCGTCGGGCGCGGGCAAGACGACGCTGTCGCGCAAGCTCGTCTCCGACCACGCCGAGCTGGAACTGTCGATCTCGGCGACCACGCGGGCGCCGCGGCCCGGCGAGGACGATGGCCGCGAGTACCACTTCATCGACCGCGCGCGCTTCGAGGAGATGCGCGAGGCCGGCGCCTTCCTCGAACACGCCGAGGTGCACGAGCACTGCTACGGCACCCCGAAGGCCCCGGTGATGGCGGCGCTGGAAGCGGGGCGCGACGTGCTGTTCGACATCGACTGGCAGGGCGCGCAGGCGATCCACACGGTCGCGGCCGCCGACGTGGTGCGGGTGTTCATCCTGCCGCCGTCGATGAAGGAGCTGTCGCGGCGCCTGCACACCCGCGCGCAGGACTCGGAAGCGGTCATCCACCGGCGTCTGGCGCGGGCGCCGGGCGAGATCGGCCACTGGGCGGAATACGACTACGTGCTGGTCAACGAGGACTACGACCAGACCTACTCGGACCTGCTGCACATCTATCACGCCGAGCGGCTGCGGCGGGACCGCAACCCGTGGATCGGACCGTTCGTGAAGTCGCTGCTTACTGAGCCGCTGAAGTAGCTTCGCGGCGTCGGCCGGGGGTCTCGGTGCGGATGTCGAGCGCGCCGCGGATGGAGTCGATCAGGGCGCCCGCGTCGATCGGCTTGGCCACGCAGCCGTCCATGCCGGCGGCGGCGTAGTCCATCAGCTGGTGGTTCATCACGTTGGCCGACAGCGCCAGGATGGGCGTGCGGCGGCGGCAATGCTCGGCCTCGAAGGCGCGGATGGCCATGGTCGCCTCGATGCCGTTCATGTTGGGCATCTGGACGTCCATCAGCACCAGGTCGAAGTTGTCCTCCTGGAAGGCGCGGACGGCTTCGCGGCCATCGGGAACCACGTTCACCTCCAGCCCGAGCGGCTCGAGCAGGGCCTTCAGCACCAGCTGGTTGGGCTTGGAATCCTCGGCGGCCAGGATGCGGATAGGGGGCAGGTCGGGTTCGGGACCCTTCTCCTCCTGCGAGGGCGGGGCGGCGTCGCGGACGCGGGGCAGAGGCAGTTCGAAGGCGAAGGTGGAGCCCAGGCCCTCCTGCGTCTGCACCGCCAGGCGCCCGCCCATGATGTCGACGAACTCGCGGCAGATGGCGAGGCCCAGGCCCGTGCCGCCGAACTTGCGGCTCATCGAGCTGTCGGCCTGCACGAACTTCTCGAACAGCTCCGAGACGCGGTCGGCGGGGATGCCGATGCCGGTGTCGCTGACGGTGAAGGCCAGGCCCTTGGCGGTGGCCCGCACCCGCACGCGCACGCCGCCGTGGCTGGTGAACTTCACGGCGTTGGCGGTCAGGTTGGACAGGACCTGGCGCAGGCGCATCGCATCGCCGTTCCAGATGCCCAGCGCGTCGGGATCGATGTCGATGTCGAAATCGATGTCCTTCTGCGCGGCGAGGTTGGCGAAGGGCTTGCAGGCGGCGTTGACCATCTCGCCGAGGTCGAATTCCTGGATATCCAGCTCGAAGCGCCCGGCCTCGACCTTCGACAGGTCGAGGATGCCGTTGAGGACCGACAGCAGGGTTTCGCCGGCCTGGCGGATGATCTCCAGCCGCTCGGCGTGCGGCTGGCCAAGATCGCTGCGCTCCATCACCTGCACCATGCCCAGGATGCCGTTCAGCGGCGTCCTGATCTCGTGGCTCATGTTGGCCAGGAACTGGGACTTGGCGCGGTTGGCCTCTTCGGCGCGGTCGCGCGCGGCGCCCAGCTCCTCCATCGCCTTTTCGTTGGCGATCTCTTCGGCGTTGAGGCGCTCGATGATCGAGCGCAGGTGCAGCGCGTAGGACAGCGCAAGGCACATCAGTGCGATCAGGCCCAGCGCCACGGCCGGCAGGATGCTGCGCAGCACCGCCATGCCCGGACGCTTGGGACGCCAGTCGATCACGCCGACCGTCTGGCCATGGGCGTCCATCAGCCGGACGTGGTTGTTATGCGCGCGCGCCGAGAGAAGGAACTGCGTGTCGCCGAGGTGCAGGTTGTTGTTCAGCGACGCCAGCAGGTGATCCACCTTCTGCGCGGAGACCAGGACCATGGCGGGGCCGGGCAGGCGGGCGTCCTCGGCGTGTTCCGGCACGACGGTCGAGGCGCCGACCAGGTAATAGTCGCCGTTCCAGAGGATGAGGCCGGTGGCGGTCTTCGCGAGGCCCGGATTGCCCGCTTCCAGACGCGGCGTGGGGCCCCCGGCGCGCTCCTCTTTGCGCACCCGATCGACGAGCGGCCGCACGGCGCCCATGAAGCTCGTGAGGCTGCTGATCGGCGTGCGGGCGTCGCCGGCCCAGGCGTAGAACGGGCGGTTCTGCTCATCGAGCCCGAGCGTCAGGTCGTGATGACGGTTGTGGGCGAAATAGGTGCCGATCTCGGCGTCGGCCCAGGCGCCGTCTTGCCCGGGGCGGAAGGTCTTGTAGGCCTGGTCCCAGACCGACACGCTGGTGACGTCGGTCATCACCCGTTCTTCGTAGCGCTCGAGGCTGCGGGTGACCTGAAGTTGCTCTTCTTGGGCCTGCAGCTGGTCGACCGCATGGACTGTGAAGGCAAGCAGAGCCGCGCCGCTCGCGACGGCGAACAGGAGGATAAGTCGACCCAGGATCATGGTGCGCTTGAGCGCGCGCTGCCCTTTCACCCGGTCGGTGGACATGAGATCACCAGCCATGTCGTGCAAATGGACCTCTCAAAGC
>CAMLKO010000280.1 GCA_946480495.1 uncultured Caulobacteraceae bacterium | reverse complement strand
TGGCCGACCTCGACAAGGACACCGTCGACTTCCAGGACAACTACGACGGCTCGGAAAGCGAGCCTACGGTCCTGCCGTCGCGCATCCCCAACCTGCTGGTCAACGGCGCGGGCGGCATCGCGGTCGGCATGGCCACCAACATCCCGCCGCATAACCTGGGCGAAGTGGTCGATGCGTGCCTGGCGCTGATCGACAACCCGGAGATCGAGCTGGAGGACCTGCTGGACCTGGTGCCCGGCCCGGACTTCCCGACCGGCGGCGAAATCATCGGCCGGACCGGCGCGCGGGCGGCGCTGATGAGCGGCCGGGGCTCGGTGATGATGCGCGGCGTCGCGACCATCGAGGAGGTCCGCAAGGACCGCGAAGCCATCATCATCACCGAACTGCCCTACCAGGTGAACAAGGCGGGGCTGGTCGAGCGGATCGCCGAGCTGGTGCGCGAGAAGCGCATCGAGGGCATCGCCGACCTGCGCGACGAGAGCGACCGCGGCGGCATGCGCATCGTCATCGAGCTGCGCCGCGAAGCCACGCCCGACGTGCTCCTGAACCAGCTCTATCGCTACACCCCGCTGCAGAGCTCGTTCGGCGTCAACATGCTGGCGCTGAACCACGGCCGGCCCCAGCAGATGGGCCTGCGCGAGATGCTCACCGCCTTCGTGGAGTTCCGCGAGGAGGTGGTGGTCCGCCGCACCAAGTTCGAGCTGAACAAGGCGCGCGACCGGGGCCACGTGCTGGTCGGTCTGGCGATCTCGGTCGCCAACATCGACGAGGTGATCCACATCATCCGTTCCTCGGCCGACCCGACCGAGGCGCGCGAGCGGCTGGTCGGGCGCGACTGGCCGGCCGGGGACATGATGCCCCTGATCGATCTCATCCAGGATCCACGCACCCAGATCGTCGACGAAGGCCGCGTGCGGCTGACCGACGAGCAGGCGCGCGCCATCCTGGCGCTGACCCTGTCGCGCCTGACGGGGCTGGGCCGCGACGAGATCTTCGGCGAGGCGCGCGAGCTGGCCGACGTCATCGCCGGCCACCTGCACCTGCTGTCGGACCGCGCGCACATCATGGCCGTGGTGCGCGAGGAGCTGGCCGAGGTCCGCGAGAAGTTCGCCACGCCGCGCAAGACCCAGATCGTCGAGGGCGACTTCGACCTCGAGGACGAGGACCTGATCGCCCGCGAGGACATGGTCATCACCGTGACCCACGGCGGCTATGTGAAGAGGACGCCGCTGGCCACCTACCGCACCCAGCACCGCGGCGGGCGCGGGCGTTCGGGCATGGCGACGAAGGAAGAGGATGCGGTGACCCGCGTCTTCTCGGCCTCGACGCATGCGCCGGTGCTGTTCTTCACCTCGGGCGGCAAGGTCTACAAGCTGAAGGTCTGGCGCCTGCCGGTCGGCACGCCGACCTCGCGCGGCAAGGCGTTCGTCAACCTGCTGCCGATCGAGCAGGGCGAGACCATCACCTCCATCCTGCCGCTGCCCGAGGACGAGGCCGCCTGGGACGGGCTGGACGTCATGTTCGCCACCAAGTCGGGGAACGTGCGGCGCAACAAGCTCAGCGACTTCGTGCAGATCAACCGCGCCGGCAAGATCGCCATGAAGCTGGACGAGGGCGACTCCATCATCGGGGTCAGCACCTGCACCAGCGAGAACGACGTGCTGCTGACGACGGCGCTGGGGCGCTGCATCCGCTTCTCCGTGGGCGACGTGCGGGTGTTTGCGGGCCGCTCGTCGGACGGCGTGCGCGGCATCCGGCTGGCCGAGAGCGACGAGGTCATCTCGATGGCCATCCTGCGCTCGGTGGCGGCGACGCCGGCGGAGCGGACGGCTTACCTGCGCTATGCCGCCTCGCAGCGGGCGGCGCTGGGCGATGCGGACGCGGCCGAGGGCGCAGAACCCGAAGTCGAAGAGATCGAGACCGAAGACGGCGCTGAGGCCGAGGGCGAAGTTCCAATGGAGCGGCTGATCGAACTCGGCGCGGCCGAGGAGCAGATCCTCACCATCTCGTCCGAGGGCTTCGGCAAGCGCACCAGCGCCTACGACTACCGGCGCACGGGCCGGGGCGGGCAGGGGCTGATCGCGCAGGACCTGACGCGGCGCGGCGGGCGGCTCGCGGCCTCCTTCCCGGTCGAGGAAGGCGATGAAATCCTTTTGGTCAGCGACCAGGGCCAGCTAATCAGGGTCCGCGTCGCGCAGATCCGCATCGCCGGCCGCAACACCCAGGGCGTGACCATCTTCCGCAAGGCGGAGGACGAGCACGTGGTCTCGGTGGAGCGGCTGGCCGAGGCGGGCGGCGACGAGGACGTTGACGAGGCCGCCGAGGACGAAGGCGGCGAGGGCGAAGAGGGCGGCGAAGCCTGATGGCGCGAATTGGGCTTTACCCGGGGACCTTCGATCCCCTGACCAACGGGCACCTGGACATCATCGGCCGGGCCGTGAAGCTGGTCGACAAGCTGGTCATCGGGGTGGCCATCAACGAGGGCAAGGGCCCGATGTTCACGCTCGAGGAGCGCGTGGCCATCATCCAGCAGGAAACCGCCCACCTGACCAAGATCGCCGAGATCGAGGTGCTGCCGTTCGAGGGCCTGTTGATGCACTTCGCGCGCAAGGTCGGCGCCGGGATCATCGTGCGGGGCCTGCGCGCCGTGGCGGACTTCGAGTACGAATTCCAGATGACCGCGATGAACCAGCAGCTCGACCGCGACATCGAGACCGTCTTCCTGATGGCCGACCCGCGCCACCAGGCGGTGGCCTCGCGGCTGGTCAAGGAGATCGCCAAGCTGGGCGGCGACGTCTCCAAGTTCGTCACGCCGGGGGTGGCGCAGCGGCTGCTGGCCAAGGTGGGCCGGGCTTGAACCCGCGCGAGTTTGCGGACGAGTGGATCGCCGCCTGGAACAGCCACGACCTGGAGCGGAT
>CAMLKO010000279.1 GCA_946480495.1 uncultured Caulobacteraceae bacterium | reverse complement strand
CTTCACCGCCTCCGCCCTCTCGCCCGCCGTCCAACGCGCCCATGCGCTCGCCTCTGCGCGCCCCTCCATCCGCGCGCGCATATCCCCGCATGCGCATCCCTGCGCGCGCGTTCTGCGGCCCGTGGAGACTCTCGACCTTCGATATCGTTTGCCATCGGCGCCGGGCCGATGGCTGACTGGGCCGTAGCAACCACTCAAGCCACAGCCAAACGGTCCCCATGACGAAGTCCCTCCGCTCGCTGCCGCTGCATTTCTGGATGCTGGTCGGGTTCGTCGTGGGCCTGGGGGCCGGGCTGGTGGTCAATGTGACGGCGGGGCCGGATGCGGCCTGGGTCATCGGGCTGACCACCTACGTCACCCAGCCGGCGGGGCAGATCTTCCTGCGGCTGCTGTTCATGCTGGTGCTGCCGCTGCTGTTCTCGGCGCTGGTGATGGGCGTCTCGGAGATGGGGGACCTGGGCTCGCTCGGGCGCACCGGCTGGCGCACGCTGGTGTTCACCGTCGTGCTCTCCACCATCGCGGTGGTGGTGGGGCTGGTGGCGGTGAACCTGCTTCGGCCCGGCGACGGGATCGACCCGGCGATGGCGCAGCGGATGCTGGCGCAGGCGTCGGGCGGGGCCAGGGCCATCCTCGAGAAGGCGCCGCATTCGGTGCAGGGGCCCGCCGCGCTGATCGAGATCATCCCCTCCAACATCGTCACCGCCGCCTCGGAGAACCAGGTCCTGCCGGTGATGTTCTTCGCCCTGATGTTCGGGATCGGCGTCGTGCTGATGCAGGCCAAGAGCGCGGCGGTCGTGACGCTGAAGGACGCCATCCAGGGCCTGTTCGAGGTCTCGATGATCCTCATCAACCTGGTGATCCGGCTGGCCCCCATCGCCATCGCCTGCCTGATGTTCAACCTGGCGGCCCTGTTCGGCTGGGAGCTGCTGGCCCGGCTCGGCGCCTACGTGGGCGTGGTGCTGCTGGCGCTCGGCGTCCACTTCTTCGTCGTCTATTCGCTGGCGGTCTGGGGGCTGGGCCGGATGTCGCCCATCGCCTTCTTCCGCAATTCGCAGGAGGCGATCCTGGTCGCCTTCTCCACGGCCTCCAGCAACGCGACCCTGCCCACCGCGCTGCGCGTGGCCGAGCACCGGCTGATGCTGCCGCCGCGCATCGCCCGCTTCGTGCTGACCGTCGGCGCGACCGCCAACCAGAACGGCACGGCGCTGTTCGAGGGCGTGACCGTCCTCTTCCTGGCCCAGTTCTTCGGCGTGGACCTGTCGATGGGCCAGCAGTTCATGGTGATGCTGGTCTGCATCCTGGGCGGCATCGGCACGGCCGGCGTGCCGGCGGGCTCGCTGCCGGTGGTGGCGATGATCCTGGGCATGATCGGCGTGCCGCCGGAGGGGATCGGCCTGATCCTCGGCGTCGACCGCTTCCTCGACATGTGCCGCACGGCGCTGAACGTGACGGGCGACCTGGTGGCCGCCGTCGTGGTCTCGCGGCCGGAGCGGGAGGCGGCCGAGGCGATGGCCGCCTAGACGCCCACCAGCCGCAGGAACTCGTCGCGGGTGCGGGCGTCGTCGCGGATGTCGCCCAAGAGGTGGCTGGTGGTCAGCGTCGAGCCCGGGGTGTTGACGCCGCGCATGGTCATGCAGCTGTGCTCGGACTGGATGACGACGCCGACGCCCTTGGGTTTGAGCACCTCCTCGATCGCCTCGGCGATCTCGGCGGTGAGCTTTTCCTGGATCTGCAGGCGCCGCGCAAAGCCGTGGACCACGCGGGCCAGCTTGGAGATCCCCACCACCCGGTGGGTCGGCAGGTAACCGACGTGGGCCTTGCCCAGGAAGGGCAGCATGTGGTGCTCGCAGAAGGAGACGACGCGGATGTCCCGAAGCACGACGAGCTCGTCGTAGCCCCCGACCTCCTCGAAGGTCCGCTCGAGGTATTCCCGCGGGTCGGTCTCGTAGCCGGCGAACAGCTCGCCGTAGGATTTGGTGACCCGCTTGGGGGTCTCGAGCAGGCCCTCGCGGTCGGGGTCGTCGCCCGCCCAGCGGATCAGGGTGCGGACGGCGGCTTCGGCTTCTTCGCGGCTTGGGCGTTCCATGCGGGCCAAACGGATGTGGAGGGTCAAGGTTCAGCCTGTGGACAAACCGCCGCGCCGCACTGACAGCCCCCCGACTCACCGGCTAGGGTCGCCCGCCTCAACGCCTCATTGAAAGCTTCCCCATGGCCGACGACGCTTCCTCCATCGACACCCTCAACGCCACCGCCCAGACCCAGCTCAAGACCATCATCGAGCGGATCGAGCGGCTGGAGGAGGACAAGGCCGGCGTGATGGCCGACCTGAAGGAGGTCTATGCCGAGGCCAAGGGCAACGGCTTCGACTCCAAGATCATCCGCAAGGTGGTGCGCCTGCGAAAACAGGACCGCGCCAAGCGGATGGAGGAGGAGGCGCTGGTCGACCTCTACCTCTCGGCCATCGGCGGCCTTTGAAGCGCAGCGTTCCTGACCGCAAGGCCCAGGCCAAACGCGCGGCGCTGAACGCGCTCAAACGGGCGCGCCGTTTGGCCGAACGCGCGGGCGTGAAGCTCTCCGACTGGGAGGGCGAATTCCTGGGGTCCGTCGAGGAGCGGGTGAAGACCTACGGCCGCGCCTTCGGCGACCCCGAAAAGGGCGGCCCCGGCGAGGCGCTCTCGGCGCTCCAGAGCGTCAAGCTCAAGGAGATCGCCGGCAAGGCCAAGGGCGAGAAGAAGCCCCTGAAGCGCGGCGGTTTCCGGCGGCGCGCCGACTAGGGGTTATTCGCCCCAGCCAGCTGCGGCATATCCTCGAGGCCGTTTTCGCGGACCTTGCGGTAGAGGGTCGAGCGGCCGATGCCCAGGCGCCTCGCCACCTCGCTCATGTGGCCGGCGTAGATCTCGATGGCCAGCTGGATGAGGTCGCG
>CAMLKO010000278.1 GCA_946480495.1 uncultured Caulobacteraceae bacterium | reverse complement strand
TTGCCCACGCCGCGACGCGGCGACTTCGAGCCCGCCACGTCCTCCAGCACCAGCCGGGCCGGCGGAGCCTCGTTGACGGCGGCCTGGGCGCGCGGCGCCTCGGGCTCGGGCTCGGGCGGGACGACGTCGAACAGCGTCGGGCCTTCGGGACCGGTCTTGGCCTCAGGCTGCGCAGGCGGCTCGGGTTCGGAGAGCTCGAACTCCGGCGCCGGAGTCAGGCGCAGCACCGGGCCGGTCTGCGGCTCGGGCTCCGGGAAGATCTGCTGCAGCCGCGCGCCGACGGCCGCGGCGGCGCGCTCGCTGGCCGAGCCGTCCCCCGGCGTCCCCTCGATGGGCGCCTCGGCGGGCTCCAGCATCGCGACGTTGCCGGGCTCAAGCCCCGTGGATTCCAGCGCCCCGAGGTCGAGCTTCGGCGGCAGCAGCGCCGAGGGAACCGGCACCCAGCCGTCCGGCGGCGTCAGGAACAGCAGCTTCTCGGCCGCACGCCGGCGCACCAGCGCGTCGACGACGATCCGCTCGCCCCCGATGTCGGCCTTGCGCCACAGCTCCATGCAGGCCGCCGCCTGCAGCAGCGCGCCCTCGTTCAGGCGCAGCAGCACCGCCGAATTGCGGAAGTTGTCTGTCCCGATATTGGACACGAACGAACACAGTGCATCGAACTGGTTCTGGGTGAGCGGACACAGCACGTGCTCGTTCACCGCGTGCGCCACGTCGATCAGGTCGTAGAGCAGCAGCGCCTCGGCGTCCTCGGGCGAAACCTCCGCCCCCGCCCTCGCCGTCAGCGTGTGGCCATGGCCCAGCATCCAGCGTCCCGAGGGAAGCTGGACCGCCTTGCGGCGATAGCCCTCGAACCGCTTGATCATTTCGATCGCGGTCCGGGACAGCTGATGTCGCGGCTTCATTAACCTTAACTTGAACCGATGTGGTACAGACGCCCCAATTTCAGAGGCTTACCTGCAAATCCTATGCCGGTTACAGCAAAATCAGCGATGCTATTGCTAACACGGCCAGGAAACCCATGAAGTCGGTAAGGAAGGTCACGAAAATGGATGAGGACACGGCCGGATCGCGTCCCATCCGCTCCAGCGCCAGCGGCGCCAGGATGCCGCCGACCGCGGCCACGAAGATGTTGGCGACCAGCGCCAGCGCCACCGTGATGGCCAGCCGCACGTCGTGGTAGTAGGCGAGCACCGCCCCGCCCATCACCAGCGCCAGAACGATCCCGTTGAATACGCCCACGCTCAGCTCGCGGGCGATGATCCGGCGCGCGTTGACGGCGCTCAGCTCGCGGCTGGCCAGCGCGCGGACGGCGACGGCGAGGGTCTGGGTGCCGGCGTTGCCGCCCAGCGACGAGACGATCGGCATCAGCACAGCCAGCGCCACCACCTTGGCGATCTGGGACTGGAAGACGACGATGGCGGTCACCGCGACCGTCTCGGTGATGAGGTTCAGGAGCAGCCACGGCAGCCGCGCCCGGACGATCCCCAGCACGGTCGCATCGCGCCCCGCGTCGGACACGCCGGCCAGGGCCAGGATGTCCTCCTGGGCCTCCTCGCGGATGACGCCGACGATGTCGTCGACGGTGATCTGGCCCACCAGCCGCCCGCCCTTGTCCACCACGGGCGCGCTGATCAGGTGGTACTTGTCGAAGATGTAGGCGACCTCTTCCTGGTCGAGATCGACGGTGATCTCCGTCACCGGCTCCATGATCTCGCCGAGCGGCGTGTCGCGCTTCGAGCGCAGCAGCGTGCTGACCGGCAAGGCGCCCAGCGGCTTGTAGGCCGGATCGACCACATAGACGTCGAAGAACAGCTCGGGCAGTTCCTCGGTCGTGGCGCGGACGTGGTCGATGGTCTGGCCGACGGTCCAGAACTGCGGCGCGGCCAGCACCTCGCGCTGCATGAGGCGCCCGGCGGTCTCGTCCTCATAGGCCAGCGCGGTCTCGATGGCCGCCCGGTCGATGTCGGGCATCGCCGCCAGCACCTGGGCGCGCTTGCGCTTGTCGAGGTCGTCGATGACGTCGGCCGCGTCGTCGGAATCCAGCTCCTCCAGCGCCTTGGCCAGCGTCGAGGACGGGACCGCCTTCAGCACCTCCTCGCGGAGGTTGTCTTCCAGTTCGGAGATGATCTCCGCCAGCGTGTCCGGGTCGAGGTTCGGAATGACCTCTTCGCGGTAGTCGGCGGTCAGGAAGCCCATCAGGTCGGCGACGTCGGCCGGGTGCAGCGCGGCCAGCAGCTCACGCAGCCGCGCGCCGTCGTTCCGGTCGGCGGCGTCGATGACCATTTCGACGAAGGCGGGGTTCAGCGCGTAGTCGTCGCGCAGCGCCAGATCTTCGAGGTCTTCCGCCTCAGGCGCGGCGGATTTCAGGGACTCCTTCGTCAGGTCGGCAGAATCCCGGGTCATGGGGGCCTCCTCCTGACTGAAAGTTGGTCGCGAATCCTGCGAAGCCTAACAGGCGAAGCAGGATCGCGCCGCCTCTTAGCTACACATCTTTCAGAGGCGCAAGCAGTAGCTACGGCGGAGGCCAGAGCCGCTTGCGGGCGAACGCATGTCCCGACCCGGATTTCAGGTAGCGCTCAAAAGCCTCAGCCTGTTCTCGCTCCGAGAAAGCCATGTAGGTGACGAGCTTCCACGGCCGGTATTTCGCGGTGTGCGGAGATCTTCCGGCGTTGTGGGCGGCAAGCCGCGCCTTCAGATCCGCGGTGATGCCGACGTAGCGCTTCTCGGGGTTCGTCTCGCTTATGAGCAGATAGACGTAGTGCAGACCGGTGTGTCCCCCGAGAGCAGCCCTGCTACGCCAAGGCTTCGCAGGGCATTCTGCTTCGCCCACCTGAAGCAGGACCTTGTTCTGCGAAGCCCGTAAGGGCGAAGCAGAATGGTGCGGTCGAGAAGACTCGAACTTCCACGGGTTGCCCCACAGCGACCTCAACG
>CAMLKO010000277.1 GCA_946480495.1 uncultured Caulobacteraceae bacterium | reverse complement strand
AGGCCCAGCGCCGCGCGGGCGTGTTCGTCATAGGCGTACCAGTCGGTGATCCAGTTGGCGCCGTAGCCCATGGCGGTGGCCGCATAGAGCAGCGTCGTGCAGACCGCGCCGGCCGAGAGGACCTGCTCCCAGTCCGGGATCTCGCCGTGGGTGACGTGGGAGACGACGGCCACGCCCATCGGCGGCGTCTTCAGCTTGGCGAGCTTGGCGACGCATTTCGCGCCGTCCGGCCGCTGGGCGGCGACCTGTTCGAGGCGCTCGGCGTAGGCGGCCTTGGCCTCGCCCTCGAGGACGATGAAGCGCCAGGGGCCGAGCTTGCCGTGGTCGGGGACGCGGGCGGCCAGACGCAGGAGCTCGTCGAGCTGGCGCGGCGTGGGTCCCGGCGCATGCAGCGTCAGCGCCGCGGCCGAGCGGCGGCGCGCCAGGAAGGCCAGCACCGCCGGCGCGGGCGCGCCCGGCAGCGGCTCGCCGAATTGCGGCGCTTGCGGAATGGAAGCGGTCAAGAACGGCCCTCGTTAAGTCTCTGGTGGCGCATCGGCCGCTAAGCGGCGTCGCACTGAATAAACGGGATTTATAAAAGATGCGCGGACAGTGGCGATGCCGTTGCGCCTCCACCATATGGCGGCAAAGGGCGAACCGTCGGGCGGCCTGGCCTCATCTGTGCTAGGCTGACGGGGATTGGGAGAGGCAATCATGGCCAAGCAGCGTCTGGAAGTTGTCGCGCCGAGTACGTCGCCGCCGCCCGTGTGGGCGAGCCTGCGCAACGAGGCCGAACGCGCCGCGCGCGAGGAACCGGCGCTCGCGAGCCTGCTCAACACCGTGATCCTGTCGCACGACCATCTGGCCGATGCGCTGTCCTTCCAACTGGCCCGCAAGCTCGGCGACCAGGAGCTCAGCGCCATGAGCGCGCGCGAGATCGCCGACGAGGCTTTCGCGGCCGATCCGTCGCTGGTGTCCGCCGCCGAGGCCGACCTGAAGGCGGTGTTCGAGCGCGACCCGGCCTGCAAGGGCTATGTCCAGCCGTTCCTGTTCTTCAAGGGCTTCCTGGCGCTGCAGACGCACCGCGTGGCGCACTGGCTGTGGACCCACAGCCGCGAGACGCTGGCGCTGCACCTGCAAAGCCAGGCGAGCGAGGTCTTCGCCGTCGACATCCACCCGGCCGCCAAGGTCGGCAAGGGCGTCTTCCTCGACCACGGCACCGGCATCGTCATCGGCGAGACGGCGGTGGTGGGCGACGACGTCTCCATGCTGCACGGCGTGACGCTGGGCGGCACGGGCGCGCAACGCGGCGACCGCCACCCGAAGATCGGCAAGGGCGTGCTGCTGGGCGCCGGCGCCAAGGTGCTCGGCAACATCGAGATCGGCGACTACGCCAAGGTGGCTTCCGGATCGGTGGTCCTGAAGCCGGTGCCGGCGCACTGCACGGCGGCGGGCGTGCCCGCGCGGCTGGTCAACTGCCCGACCTGCGACGAGCCGGCGCGCAGCATGGACCACACGCTGGCCGACATCGTTTACGACTACAGCATCTAGGCGCCTGCACTCTTGGTGCTTGCTCTGGCCGCTCAGGCGGCTAGGTTCCCGGCGAAACCCACGCAGAGGAGTAGGCCGTGGACGAGAAGGACATGCAGCGGATCACGGCGCACATGAAGCGCACGTTCGGCAATCCGCACATCGCCCTGAAGGCCCGGCCCAAGCAGAAGGACAGCTGCGAGGTCGAACTCGCCGGCGAGTTCATCGGCGTCATCTACGAGGACGAGGACGAAGACGGCTCCTTCCTCTTCGAAATGGCCATCCTCGCCGAGGACCTGGACTAGGTCATTGCGGCGATGGCGACGGTCAAGAAGGGTGTCCTGACCCCTGCCGGGGAGTGGTGGAAACACCTTCGGTGGACAAAGCGGTCGTTCTGGAAGGGTGAGCGTCAAGCCGCCAAGGCCACAGCTCATAAAGAGGCGCGCGATGCATCATAAGCGTGGCCGCGCCCGAAACCGTCGTGCCGGCTGTAAGATGTGCAAGCACTGGAAGGTGAACGGCTACCGCACTGAGCGTGCGGAAGGCGAGAAGTTCGCCGACCATCGCCGTCGGGTGGCTGCTGATCGCGAAGTCCGCTTCTGCGGCTGAGGGCGCTTGCGTGTATGACTAGAATGACTATGTTGGTCATTATGGTCACGGAGACATGCGATGGCTGATGACGCCTGGAGCGTCGCCGAAGCGAAGGCGAAGTTCAGCGAACTCGTAGAGCGAGCTCGCTCTGAAGGCCCGCAGCACATCACGCGCAATGGCCGCGACGCCGCAGTGGTCGTGTCCGCCGAGGAGTGGGCGCGGCGGACGCGGAAACCAAAGACTGTTTTGGAATTCCTGGAGCGCTCGCCGCTGAAGGGCTCCGGCCTGAAGATCGGGCGCGACCCCGACGTCGGCCGAGTTATTGAATTTGAATAGCCTGCTCGACACCAACGTGGTGTCAGAGTTTGTGCAGGCCCGTCCCGATCCTGTGGTGTTGGGGCGATTGAATCAGCTCGACTTCAGCGCTGCACACCTGAGCGTCGCCAGCCTGTCCGAGATCAGGCTTGGCATTGAGCGGTTGCCGCAAGGCAGGCGCCGCGCCGCGCTTGAGCAATGGCTTGTCTGGGAACTCCCGCTGCTCTTGGAAGACAAGTTGCTGCCGATCACTGACGCCATCGCCGACAGATGCGGGGTTATCAGGGCAAAGGCATTCGATGCCGGCCGACCTATGTCGGTGATCGACGCTTTCATCGCCGCCACGGCCGACGTTCACGGGCTGACGCTAGTCACCCGCAACGTTCGCGACTTCGAGGTTTGGGGCGGTCCGATCTACAATCCGTGGGCCGACTAGACCGCCCCTAAGCTCACAACACCCCAAGCATATCCGCCACCAGCGGGTGGCGGACGATGTCGCGGTCTTGCAGACGCACGA
>CAMLKO010000276.1 GCA_946480495.1 uncultured Caulobacteraceae bacterium | reverse complement strand
TTCGTCGGCGTGAACCTGGTGTTCTTCCCGCAGCACTTCCTGGGCCTGCAGGGGATGCCGCGCCGCTACATCGACTACCCGACCGCCTTCTCCAAGTGGAACGAGGTCTCCTCGATCGGCTACGCGATCACGCTGGTCGGCGTCGGCGTCTTCCTGCTGATGCTGCTGGAAGCGGCCATCCGCCGCCGTCCCGCCGAGGCCAATCCGTGGGGCGAAGGCGCAACGACGCTGGAATGGACGCTGCCCTCGCCGCCGCCGTTCCACCAGTTCAACGAACTGCCGGTGGTGCAGGCCGACCACCACTGACCTTCCCTTTTCGAAGGGGCTACAATCGAGGGGGCGCGGAGGGACGGAGACCCGCCGCGCCCCTTCTGCCAAGTGAGCGTAGAGAACCTTGACCAAGCGCACCGCAGCCGCGACCCACGTCACGCCGAAGGCCCCGGCGCTGTGGTCGGACTATGTCCAGCTGCTCAAGCCCCGGGTGATGAGCCTGGTGGTGTTCACCGCCTTCACCGGGCTGGTGATGGCGCGCACGCCGCTCAACCCGATCCTGGCCGCCGTCGCCGTGCTCTGCATCGCCGTGGGGGCGGGCGCGTCGGGCGCGCTCAACATGTGGTACGACGCCGACATCGACGCGAAGATGCGCCGCACGCGGGGCCGCCCGGTTCCGGCGGGCCGGGTGCAGGGCGCCGACGCGCTGACGCTGGGCGTGGTGCTGTCGCTGTTCTCGGTCATGCTGATGGGCATGGCGCTGAACTGGCTGGCGGCGGGCCTCTTGGCCTTCACCATCCTCTTCTACGCGGTCGTCTATACGATGTGGCTGAAGCGCTCGACGGCGCAGAACATCGTCATCGGCGGGCTGGCGGGCGCGCTGCCCCCCGCCATCGGCTGGGCGGCGGCGAGCGGCTCGGCCCCGCCCAACGCCTGGCTGCTGGTGCTGATCATCTTCCTGTGGACCCCGCCGCACTTCTGGGCGCTGTCGCTCTACACGAGCCAGGACTACGCCAAGGCCGGGGTGCCGATGATGCCGGTCGTCAAGGGCGCGGCCTCCACGCGGCGGCAGATCTTCGGCTACTCGCTGCTGCTGATCCCGGTCTGCATCGCGCCGGCCTTCACCGGGCTGGGCGGACCCGTCTACCTCGCGGTCGCGGGCTTTGGCGGTCTCGTCTTCCTGCTGCTGGCCTGGCGCGTGCTGCGAAGCCACGCGGGCGAGGCGCGGAAGGAAGAGCGCAAGGACGACGGCCTCTACGCCGTGCGCGAAGGCGCGAAGGACGCGCGCAATCTGTTCGCCTTCTCTATCCTGTATCTCACCCTGCTGTTCGCCGCCCTGCTCGCCGAGCGGGCGCTGGGCATGGCGCCGCTGGAGCTGCTGCGATGAGCGATCCGAAGTCCGAATCCGAAGCGTTCGCCAAGGCCCGCCGGGGGCGCAACATCGCCATCGCGGTGGGGCTGCTGCTGTTCGTGGCGCTCGTCTTCATCGTCACCATCGTCAGGCTCGGAGCCAATGTCGCCAACCGGCCCCTCTGACATCGCAAAGCGCAACCGCCGCATCGCGGTCATCTGCGTGGTGGTGTTCGCCGGCATGGTGGGCGCGGCCTATGCGGCGGTGCCGCTCTACCGCGCCTTCTGCCAGGTGACCGGCTTCGACGGCACGGTGCGCAAGGCCGAGAAGGCGCCGACCAAGGTGCTCGACCGCAAGGTCACCGTCCGCTTCGACGCCAACGTCCACGACATCCCCTGGGACTTCCAGGCCGAGCAGGTGAGCCAGCAGGTTCGCATCGGCGAGACCGGGCTCGCCTTCTTCCGGGTGAAGAACAACGGCAGCCGGGCGATCACCGGACGGGCGAGCTACAACGTCGTGCCCGAGCAGGCCGGGCCCTATTTCCAGAAGCTGGAGTGCTTCTGCTTCTCCAACCAGACGCTGCAGCCGGGCCAGTCGGTGGACTTCCCCGTCGTCTATTTCGTCGATCCCGGATACGCCTCCGACCCGGAAACAAAGGGGAGCGGGGAGATCACGCTCTCCTACACCTTCTTCGAGATCGCCGATCAGCCGAAGGATAACGCCAAACAGGCCGCATCGGGCCTTGGCGGAACGGGCTAGGGGCGGCTATAGCACACGCGGAATCGGCTGGGCCGCGAGGTCCGGCGCAAGGGGTAATTAGGGGCAAAGGCACGGACATGGCCCACGACGCCGTCAAGCACGACTACCACCTGGTCAACCCGAGCCCGTGGCCGCTGGTCGGCTCCATCTCGGCCGTGGTCCTGACCATGGGCGCCGTGATCTGGATGAAGGGCCTGTTCGGTCTTCCCAAGCACGATCCCTGGGTGGTGGCCGCGGGCTTCGCCGGCATCATCTACACGATGATCGGCTGGTGGAGCGACGTGGTGAAGGAAGCCAACCAGGGCGACCACACCCCCGTCGTCTCGATCGGCCTGCGCTACGGCATGATCCTGTTCATCGTCTCGGAGGTGATGTTCTTCGTCGCCTGGTTCTGGATCTTCTTCGACATGGCGCTGTTCCCGAGCCTGCGCGCCGTGTCGCCGATCCCGGAGGTCAGCCAGGCCTGGGCCGCATGGCCGCCGAAGGGGGTGGAGCTGGTGCCGGCCTTCCACCTGCCGCTGGTCAACACGCTGACCCTGCTTCTCTCGGGCACCACGGTGACCTGGGCCCACCACGCGCTGCAGGTCGGCGACCGCCGCGCGGCCAAGATCGGCCTTGGGCTCACCATCGTGCTGGGGATCCTGTTCACCTCGATCCAGGCCTACGAGTACAACCACATCCTGCACGAGAAGCTGTTCTACTCGGACGCGGCGTCGAACTCGGGCCTCTACGGCTCGGCCTTCTTCATGGCGACCGGCTTCCACGGCTTCCACGTCCTGATCGGGACCCTCTTCCTGATCGTCTGCATGATCCGGCTGCTGGCCGGCGGCTTCAC
>CAMLKO010000275.1 GCA_946480495.1 uncultured Caulobacteraceae bacterium | reverse complement strand
CTCGATTTCCCTAGCGTGCGGCTTTGCCCGCCCATACGCTTCCTTCCGGTCAAGTTCCGGAGGGCATGTCCATGACCACCAGCATCGCCATCATCTTCGTCATCCTGGCGGCCGTCGTGCTGTTCGGCGCCATCAAGATCGTGCCGCAGGGGCGCGAGTACACGGTCGAGCAGTTCGGCCGCTACACCCGCACGCTGAAGCCCGGCATCACCTTCCTCGTGCCCTTCATGGAAGCCGTCGGGCGGCGGATGAACATGATGGAGCAGGTCCTCGACGTGCCCCAGCAGGAGGTCATCACCAAGGACAACGTCATGGTGAAGGTCGACGCCATCGTCTTCATCCAGGTGATGGACGCCGCGGCCGCCGCCTACCGGATCACCAACCTCGACCTCGCCATCTCGCAGCTGGCGATGACCAACCTGCGCACCGTGGTCGGCTCGATGGAGCTGGACGAGGTGCTGTCGCAGCGCGACCAGATCAACTCGCGCCTGCTCAACGTCATCGACCAGGCCACCAGCCCCTGGGGCGTGAAGGTCGCGCGCATCGAGATCAAGGACCTGCAGCCGCCGCCCGACATCACCAACGCCATGGCCCGCCAGATGAAGGCCGAGCGCGAGCGCCGCGCCGTGATCACCGAGGCCGACGGCGAGAAGCAGGCCGCCATCGCCCGCGCCGAAGGCTCCAAGCAGGCCGCGATCCTGCAGGCCGAGGGCGAACGCGAAGCCGCCTTCCGCATCGCCGAGGCGCGCGAGCGTTCGGCGCAAGCCGAGGCGATGGCGACCACCGCCGTCTCCGAGGCCATCGCCAAGGGCGACGTCAACGCCATCAACTACTTCGTCGCCCAGAAATACATCGAGGCGTTCGCGGAGCTGGCCCGCTCGCCCAGCCAGAAGACGGTGATCGTGCCGGCCGATTTCGCGGGCATCACCGGCTCGGTCGCAGGCGTCGGCGAACTGATCAAGTCGCTGGCGGCGGAGACGCGGGTGGCGCCGTCCACCGCGGCGGTGCCGCGCACGCGTCCGCCGGCGGGGAGCTGAGCCATGCAGGCGCTGATCGACCTCTATTTCGCCCACCCGTTCTGGAGCTGGATGGCGTTCGCCGCCGTGCTGCTGGCGCTGGAGGTGGGCACCAGCACCGGCTACCTGCTCTGGCCGTCGGCTTCGGCGGCGGTCGTCGCGCTGGTCACGCCCGTGCTGCCCGGCGGCTTTCCGGGGCAACTGGCGTTGTTCGCGGGTCTGACGCTGGTCACTACCCTGCTCGGCCGCCGCTTCTTCCCGCGCAACCTCACGCACGCCGGGCCCGACATCAACGACAACCTCGCCCGCCTGATCGGGCGCCATGGAACGGCGGTGTCAGTGTTCGAGAACGGCCGGGGCCGCGTCTTCATCGACGGCAAGGAGTGGCCGGCGGTGGCGGACGGCGAGGCGCCCGCGCTCGACCAGCGGGTCGAGGTCACCGCAGCGGAGGGCGTCGTCCTGAAGGTGCGCGCCGCCTAGCGGTTTTCGTCCAGCCAGATCCGCAGCGCGCGCAGGAACGGCAGCGCGTTCTCGAACTCCTCGGGCGTGAAGGCCTCGCGCAGGCCCACGTAGTAGGGCCGCAGGCCCGCGATCGCCCGCTCGTAGGCCTCCGCGCCCTTGGCCGTCATCGTCACCAGCTTGCGGCGGCCGTCCGTCTCGTCGGGCACGATGTCGACGAAGCCCTGCGCCTCCAGCCGCTGCAGGGTGTTGGTCATCGCCCCCTTGGTCACCTGGAAGGCGCGCGCCAGCTGCACCGGCGTCTGGGCGCCGCCGCGGCGGGTGAAGTGGGTCAGGACGCCGAACTGCGCCGCGCTCATCCCCTCCGGCAACGAGCGTTCCAGCCGGGCCGTGACCAGCTGGTCGATGATGCCGATCTCGGTGAAGACCTGGACGTCGGGCCGGTCCTTCGCCTCGCTCATGCGCGCTCCAGCAGGTTCTGGTCGAGGCCGCGCCGGGGCGCCGGCGGCACGGGCTTGGCGTAGCCGATCCGCGCGAACATCTGCACGCGCCCGCCGTCCGGGGCGAGTTCGCGGTGAACGGTCGCCCGCAACGCGTTCATCGTGGAGTACTCCTGCAGCACCTGGCTGAAGGGCTGCATGGAAATCCCAAGCGCGGTCGCGGCCAGATTGGCTCGCAGATAGGCCGCGCCCGCCGCCAGCTCCTCGGCCCGGCTTTCCCCGGCGGTCGTCATCCAGACCCAACCGCGCGCCGTCTCCGCCCCCTTCTTCAGGAAGGCGAGCGCCTGATCGTAGGCGAAGGTCCCCGGCGTCTGCATCTTTGCCTGGGTCAAGAGACCGACGCCGTGCGCCGCCTCGATGGCCGGCCCCTCCAGCGAGATGCCATAGCGGTGCGCCGCGACCGCCCTGGCCCCGATGAAGGTCCGCGCGACGCTTTCACGGTGGGCGGCCGGCGTATGGGCCTCGATGTAGGAGCCCTGAAAAGCCAGCCCGCTGAGCTTCGCCACGCGCGACGGCTCGATGGTCGCATCGGCCGACACCAGCGGAACGGAGGCCGCGGCCGCAATCACCCGCGCGGCGGCGGGCGAAACCTCGCGGTCGTCGAACGGGGAACGGTTGGTGCGGCGGGCCAACACATGCGCGAACAGCGGGTCGGGCCGCGCACCGTCCCTGAACATGATCCGGGCGACCGGCCGTTGGTCGAGCAGCGGATGCGCCTCGCCCTGCGGAAACGGCTCGATGACGGCGGTGAGCCTGTCCTGAGCGGCGGCCATCCGCAACAGCTCCAGGAAGGCGCCGCAGCCGATGGCGATCTGGCGGTTGAACGGGTCGGTCACCGGCAGCAGCCGCGTCCGGTCGACATAGAGCGTGACCACGTCGGGTTCGGACAGGTCGGCCAGCCACGGCTGCATGTTGTGCGGGTTGGGGGCGAGGATGGCCCAGGACAGCGCGCGTTTGCGCGGATCG
>CAMLKO010000274.1 GCA_946480495.1 uncultured Caulobacteraceae bacterium | reverse complement strand
GACCTCCCGCACCAGGGTCATCGTCGCCTCGAAGTCGCTGTCGCGCTCGCCGGGGAAGCCGACGATGAAGTCGCCGCTGATGGCGATGTCGGGCCGCGCGGCGCGGATGCGCTCGATCAGGCGGATGTAGTGCCCGGCGGTATGGCCGCGGTTCATCGCTTTGAGAATCCGATCACTGCCGGCCTGCACCGGCAGATGCAGGTAGGGCATCAGCTGCTCGACCTCGGCGTGGGCGGCGATCAGACCGTCGTCCATGTCGCGCGGGTGGCTGGTCGTGTAGCGGATGCGGTCGAGGCCGCGGATCTTCGCCAGGCGCCGGATCAGCGCCGCCAGCCCGCCCGCGTAGGCGTTGACGTTCTGGCCAAGCAGGGTGACCTCGCGCACGCCCTTTTCCGCCAGCGACCGCGCCTCCGCCTCGATGGCCTCGGGCGGGCGGGAGTATTCGCCGCCGCGCGTGTAGGGCACCACGCAGAAGGTGCAGAACTTGTCGCAGCCCTCCTGCACGGTGAGGAAGGCGGTGACGCCGGTCACGTGCCGCTCGCCGGGCAGGGCGTCGAACTTCTCCTCCGGCGAAAAGTCGGCCGCCAGCCGTTCGCCGCGCGCCCGGTGGGCTCTGGCGATCAGCTCGGGCAGCTGGTGATAGGCCTGCGGGCCCACGACCAGGTCGACGGCCGGCTGGCGGGCCATGATCTCCTCGCCCTCGGCCTGGGCGACGCAGCCGGCCACGGCGATGGTCATCTCGCCGTTGCGGCGATCCTTCATCCGCTTGATCTGGCCAAGCTCGGAATAGACCTTCTCGGTCGCCTTCTCGCGGATGTGGCAGGTGTTGAGGACGACGAGGTCGGCGTCCTGCGGCTGGTCGGTCATCGCATAGCCCAGCGGGCGCAGGACGTCGGCCATGCGCTCGCTGTCATAGACGTTCATCTGACAGCCGTAGGTCTTGATGTAGAGGCGCTTTTGCACGGTCACTCTTCGAGGGGCACCCCGTACAGCTCCAGCCGGTGATCCACCAGTCTGTATCCGAGCTTGCGGGCGATCGCCTGCTGCAGCCGCTCGATCTCCTCGTCGACGAACTCGACCACCCTGCCCGACTTCATGTCGATCAGGTGATCGTGGTGGGTGTCGGGCGCCTCCTCGTAGCGCGAGCGGCCGTCGCGGAAGTCGTGCCGCTCGATGATGCCGCTTTCCTCGAACAGGCGAACGGTGCGGTAGACGGTGGCGATGGAGATGTGCGGGTCGACGGCGTGCGCCCGGCGATAGAGCTCCTCCACGTCGGGATGGTCGTGCGCCTGGCTCAGCACGCGGGCGATCACCCGGCGCTGGTCCGTCATGCGCATGCCCTTTTCGGCGCAGAGTTTTTCGAGGCGATCCAAGCTTGCGATCCGCGGTTTACGTCGGCGCGACCATAGGGCGCTCAGCGCGGCGTGTTAAGCCAGCGGCGCATCACCAGCGCATCGGTCGCGCCGTCGTCGCGGCGATAGTAGCCGGGGCGGCGTCCCGCCAGCCGGAAACCGGCCGTCTGATAGAGGCCCATGGCGGCCTCGTTGTCCTCGGCGACCTCGAGGAACATGGCGTCCGCGCCTGCCTGTCTCGCCAGGCCGAACGCCGCCTCCATCAAGGCCCGGCCAAGACCGCGCCGGCGGGCGTGAGGTCTGACCGCAAGCGTCAGGATTTCCGCCTCCCCGCCGACCGCGCGGCAGAGGACGAAGCCGGCGGCCTCCTCCTCTTCCGCGATGATGGCGAATCCGCCGGGTCCGGTGAGCAGGGCGGCGATCTCCGCCTCGCCCCAGGGCGCCTCGAAGGCGCTCTCGTGCATGGCGGCGAGCAGCGGGGCGTCCTGCGCGCTGGCGGGGCGCAGCCTCATGCGGCGGACGGCCTGGCGTCGGGCGGACGGAGGTAGAGGGGTTTGGGCGGACCGCACTCGCGGGCCTTCGCCGCCAGCCGTGCGACCACGACGGGGTCTGGCGCGATGGGCGTCTTCACAAGGGATTTCGGCAGCGCGGGCGCGAGCAGCGGGGCGCCGGAGCCCACGAGGGTGACGGACCTTCCGGCGCAGAGTTCGGCCAGCCGCGCGGCGGCGGTTTCGATGGGCAGCACATCCGGCGCCATCAGCGCGCGGCCATCCTCGAACACCTGGACGTAGACCTGGCCGCGCCGGGCGTCGATGAGGGCGGCGGCGAGGCCCGGCTCCTCGGCGACGAGGGCCTCCAGCGTCTCAACACCCACGCAGGGCTTGCCGAGCGCGGCGGCCAGCCCCTTGGCGAACGCCACGCCCACCCGCAGCCCGGTGAAGGAGCCGGGCCCGACGGTGACGCCGATCCGGTCGAGGTCCTGAAAGCGCAGGCCCGCCTGCCCCATCACCTCGTTCACCATGGAGGCCAGCCGTTCCTGGTGACCCTTAACCATTGCTTCCGAGCTTGACGCCAAGACAGTTGCACCGTGCAAAACGGCCGCCGAGCAGGCGGGAAGGCAGGTGTCGACAGCCAGGATGCGCATTGTCCGGACTTACCCCGATTGAGCACCCGGCTCAAAATCGCCGCGTTCGGAAAATAACCATCTCGGTCTTAACGACTCCGCAAAACATATTGACATATCTGTCAACAAAAGAACTCCAGGGTGGGAGTAGGGTCACGTGTCAACGTTCGTGGAATTCAAGCTCGACGCCGGCGGCGAGATCTGGATCGACGCCGACCAGATCAAGGCGGTGACCACCGCCATCGACGGCGGCGCGCGCCTGTGGGTCGGCGGGGGAGACTTCTTTGAAGTCGCAGCCTCGGTCGCCGAGGTGATGGTCATCGTCCGCGGCGGCCGTAGCGGCGGGGTGGCCAATGTCCACCAGCTGCACCCCGTGGCGGTCGACTAGAGCGTCTGCTCCACCCGGCTGATCTCGGGGATGTAGTGCTTGAGCATGTTCTCGACGCCTGCCTTCAAGGTGGCGGACG
>CAMLKO010000273.1 GCA_946480495.1 uncultured Caulobacteraceae bacterium | reverse complement strand
TGCTCGCCCACCGTCTGCCCGTTCCAGCGGGCCACGCGGGCCAGCCCGTGGGCGATGTCCTCGATCTCGATGTCCATCGGCGAGGGGTCGAGCAGATCGAGCCTGCGCCCCGACAGCATGCGCTGCCAGGCCCTGGGCGCCGACTTGGCTGTAGTGCGCAGCCCTTTAGCCATCTTGGCCGTTCCCTGTCTGAAGCCGTTCACTGGCGCCGGGCTTGAGAAAGATCAATGATGGTGCGCCTGCGGTCAGGCTTGTTGTGGGCAGGAGGGCCACAACGATGAGTTGGGCAAGGATCATGGTTCCGCTGGCCGGCGGAAAGACCGACGCGGAGATTCTGCCGCTCGCCAGGCTCGTCGCCGAGCCGTTCGGAGCCGAGCTGGCGGCGGTGCATGCGCCGGCCGACATCGCCGACCTCATGCCCTGGATGGGCGAGGGGTTCATGGGCGGGGTGCAGATCTCGGCCATGGAAAGCCTCAAGGAAGCCGCCGTCGAGGGCGAACGCGCCGCGCGGGCCGCCTGCGACGCCGCCGGTTATGCTAAAACGCAATTCACCTCGCTTGCGTCGCCGGTCTGGGCGGGACTGGCGATGGAAAGCCGGCTTTCGGACGTGGTGGTCTTCGACCAGCACGCCGCCAGCGGGCGCGGTCCGCTCTCGGAAGCCTTCCAGCAGATCGTCGCCGACGAGCAGCGGCCGGTGATCGTCGCGCGGGCCGGGCTGAACCTGCACGGGATCATGGCGCTGGCCTGGGACGGCGGGAAGGAAGCGACCCGGGCCGTGCGCACCGCCCTGCCGATGCTGCAGAAGGCCTCGCGCGTCGTCGTCCTCGGCGCTCCCGCGGCGTCCTCGCGCAAGTTCGAGCTGCGGCGGCTGCAGGACTTCCTCGCGGCGCGCGGGGTGGAAGCCGACATCGAGGAGGTGAAGGGCTCGCACGACGCCGGCCACCTCATCCTGAAGGCGGCCGTCGAGGCCGGCGCGGCCATGCTCATCGCGGGCGCCTTTGGCCATGCGCGGCTTCAGGAATATGTTTTCGGCGGGACCACGCGGACCTTGTTGAACTCCGACGGCCCGTCGCTGTTTCTATCTCACTAGCTTTACCTGGAAGGACGACCATGAGCCTCTCGCGTATCGTCATGCGCCTAGCCCGTAACCCCGGGACCGAGTTTGCAGGTGGCGACGACCATCGCGGCTATGCCCTGACCGCGCCGTTGACGCCGGACGGGCATCTGGACGAGTCCGCCTATTCGAAGACGCGGGATGATTGCGTGGTGCGCCGCTTTGCGCCCGACGAGGACCCGGCCGATGGGCGCCTCGCCCGGCGCGGCGCGCGCTGGTTCTTCGACTACGACGACGCCGACGACGTGGACGACGAGCCGGTGCACCGGCTGGGCGAACACCGCTTCGCCGTCGGCGAATACGTCACCGTCACCGACGAGGACGGCCGGCCGCTGACCTACAAGGTCGTCGAGGTGGCCGCGGTCGGCTAGCCGCCGACGTTGTGCTTCACCAGCGCCTTCATGTCGTCGAACACGTCGCGTTCGCTGTGCTCGGCCTTTGACTTGACGACCGCGACGACGATGGGGCCGGCCTTGGGACCGCGCGCCTCGTAGCCGACGACGTGATAGCCGCTCGGCATCTTGTCGCTGGCCAGGATGAAGGTGGCGCGCAGCCCGGCGTCGGTGTCGCGGCCCTGGCGGATCTCGGCGCCGCGCTCGTCGGCGTTGACGGAGGTGTTGTTCCCCATCCGCACCTGGGCGCCGTTGTCGTCGGCGTCGACGTTCATGCCGCCGACCTGGACCTGCGCCTTGCCGTCGGTCGCCCTCACATGCAGGCCGGGGAAGTCGATGGAGACGTTGTCGCCCTTGCCGGCGTCCGTCGCCGGCGTGGCGGGGGTGGCCGGGGTCGCAGGGGTAGCGGGAACGGCGGGCGCCGCGGGCGGCATCATGGCCTTCAGCTCGGCCTCGATCGGCGCGAGCGCGGCCTTGGCGTCGCCGTTGGTCAGCGAGACCAGACGCAGCGAGACCTCGGTGTCGTCGCCCTGGTAGGCGCAGGTCAGGCCGTCCGGCGTCGCGCTCACGCGCTTCAGCTGGCCCTGGGTTTCGGGGCAGTCGAGCTTGCTGATGGTCTTCAGCGGCTCATGCCAGCGCCCCTGGTGGATCTCGCGCTGGCAGGCGCCCAGCGAAAGGGCCGCAACCCCGGCGGCCAGCAGCAAAAGACGGTTCATGGTCGGTCTCCCTCGATGGCGCGAGGGTGAAACCGACTTGGACCGCGGTCCAATGAAATCGCGGTAAGGGTTACTGACCGGGCCGGGCCGGCGCGCCTTCGCGGCGGGCCAGGAAGGCGAGGCGCTCGAAGAGGTGGACGTCCTGCTCGTTCTTCAGCAGGGCGCCGTGCAGCGGCGGGATCAGCTTGGTCGGATCCTTTTCGCGCAGCGCGTTCTCGTCGATGTCTTCCACCAGCAGCAGCTTCAGCCAATCCAGCAGCTCCGAGGTGGACGGCTTCTTCTTCAGGCCGGGCACCTTGCGCATATCGTAGAAGATGCGCAGGGCCTCGCTGACAAGCTTCTGCTTTATCCCCGGAAAGTGGACGTCGACGATGGCGTTCATCGTCTCCTCGTCGGGGAAGCGGATGTAGTGGAAGAAGCAGCGGCGCAGGAAGGCGTCCGGCAGCTCCTTTTCGTTGTTCGAGGTGATGATGACGACGGGGCGCACCTTGGCGGCGATCGTCTCGCCGGTTTCGTAGACGTAGAACTCCATCCGGTCGAGCTCCTGGAGGAGGTCGTTGGGGAATTCGATGTCGGCCTTGTCGATCTCGTCGATGAGCAGGACGGGGCGCTCAGCGCTCTCGAACGCCTCCCAGAGCTTGCCCTTCTTGATGTAGTTCTTGACGTCCTTGACCCGCTCGTCGCCGAGCTGGCTGTCGCGCAGGCGGGTGACGGCGTCGTACTCGTAGA
>CAMLKO010000272.1 GCA_946480495.1 uncultured Caulobacteraceae bacterium | reverse complement strand
GGCGTGCGGGTGCTGACCGACACCTTCGTCGCCCGGCAGGCGCGCGGCGCGGGGCGGTTCGCGCCCGACCGGATGATGTATTTCGGCGAGATGGCGCTGATGGATCTGGGCGGCGTCGACCTGATGGTGCTGGCCGAGACGGTCACCCCGGTCGCCTTCTTCGCCTATCCCGAGCGGCCAAGCGTGCTGGTGCCGGAAAACTGCGACCAGCTCACCCTGTGCGGCAAGGACGGCGACGGGGCGGAGGCGCTGTCGCTGCTGGCCGATGCGCTGGGCGCGCCGGAGCTCGCCCCCGTCCAGGACCTCGACCTGCCGCCGGAGCCGAAAGGCCCGCTCGAGCCCTACGCCATGGGCGCCTCGATCGCCCGGCATATGCCGGACCATTCGATCATCTCGGACGACGCGGTGACGGCCGGCCTGCCGATCTTCATGTCGACCAGGGGCGCGCGGCCGCACGACTGGCTGATGCTGACCGGCGGCGCCATCGGGCAGGGGATTCCGCTCGCAGTCGGCGCGGCGGTCGCCTGTCCGGACCGCAAGGTGCTCAGCCTGAACGGCGACGGCGCGGCGATGTACACGCTGCAGGGCCTCTGGACGATCGCGCGCGAGGGGCTGGACGTGACGACGGTGGTCTTCGCCAACCACGCCTACCGCATCCTCACCATCGAGCTTGCGCGCACCGGCGCCGGCAACCCCGGCCCGGCCGCGAAGAAGCTGCTCGACCTCGGCGATCCGCGCCTCGACTGGGTTTCGATGGCGCAGGGGATGGGCGTCCCCGCCGAGCGCGCCACGACGGCGGAAGAGTTCGACGCCGCGATGGCGCGGGCCATGGCCGGCAAGGGCCCGGCCTTCATCGAGGCGGTCCTGGGCTAAAGAAAAGCCCGCCGGAGCGAACTCCGGCGGGCCCTCCTCTCGATGGTATCGGCTCTTAGCGCTTGCGGTTGGTCGCCAGGCGGCAGCCGCCGGTGCCGAAGCTCGCGGCCTGGCCGCAGCTGAGCACTTCCTTGGGCGTGTCGTTCTCCTTCGGATAGCCGATGACCCAGCCCGGATCGCCGTCGGCGCAGGCGACTTCGACGAAGTCCTCGTCGGTGGTCGCGCCGAAGCTGCGGGTGTCGGAGACCTCGCAGCTGGGCTTGCCCAGCTTCTTCAGGTCGCCGGTCAGCTTGGGATAGACCGCCGAGGTCTTGGAGAAGGAGCAGCGGAAGCCCAGCACGTCGGCGCGGACGCAGTCGTAGACGTGGCCGCCGCTGGCCGTGAAGACGCCGATGCCGCCGTCGGGACGGTTCTTGCACTGCAGCTCGATGATCTCCTTCGGGCCGGTCGTGGGCAGCACCGCGTACTTGGCGACGTCGCAGTTGAAGCCCGACTTGGTCGCCAGCTTGCTGTAGAGCGCCGCCTGCTCGGTTTCGGCCGCGCGGGAGTCGGTCAGGGTGCAGCCGCCGCCGACGAAGTCGGCCTTGGAGCAGTCGACCATGCGGGCGAGTTCGCGCTTGGCGTTTTCCTCGATCATGTAGCCGCGGCCGTTGTCGCAGGCGACCTCATAGAAGTTGGAGCCGGTGGTGGTGGTCAGCACGTAGCGGCGGCCGCTGATGTTGCAGGTCTTTTCCGACTTCGCGACCAGCGCGTTGACCGGCGCCAGCTGGGCGGCTTCGTCGGTCATTTCGCAGGCGAGGTTGCCGTTCGGGTCGGACGCCAGGCAGGTGATGATCTGCACGGGCTGGCTGAGATCCGGCGGGTTGGAGGTGGTGACGATGTAGCCGCCGCCGTTCTTGCAGGAGACCTCGATGAACGAGCTCTTCTTGTTCTGGCCCATGGCGCGGGCCTTATCGACGACGCAGGGGTTGTCGGTCTTGGCCACGAACTTCTGGATCGCGGCCGTGGTGTCCGAGTTGCCGGGCAGTTCGCAGGCGATGCTGCTGGGCGTGCCGTCAGCCGCCGGGCGGTTGGCCTCGAGGCAGTTGAAGACGAGCGGCGGCGCGTCCTTCACGCTTTGCAGCACATAGCCGAGGCCCGTGCCGCAATCGACTTCGTAGAAGGAGCCGTGCGCCTTGTCCTGGCCGATCAGCCGGGCGTCCACGACATTGCACTTGAGACCCGCGGCCTGGACGACGGCAGGCGCTTCGGCCATGCCCTTTTCCTTGGCCTTCGCGGCCATCAGGGCCTGCATGGGATCTCTGCTTGCCGCGAGGGCGCCGGTCTGGACTAGGGCCGCAAGCCCAAGCAACGCGGCCAAGCCGAGCCTAATGGACCTCATAGAAGCATCTCCTGGGGTGTTTCCTCTTTGGGCGCGGACATAAGCCCACGCTTCCACGAGGGGTCAAGATGATCAGCGACCGGGGCTGAATTGCGGCGCGGCCCGGAAGGGTCGATGATGCCCCTCCAAACAGTTGTTCGGGAGGCTTGTGTGCGCGACGGATTTGAAGAGACGGACGCGGAGCCGCGCCGGCCCAAGCTGACCTACCCTTTCGAAACGACGCCCGAGCCGGGATCGGGCGAGGCGGTGGAGGTCGCGCCGGGCGTGCTGTGGCTGCGCATGCCGCTGTTCGGGCCGCTGGGCTTCATCAACGTCTGGGCGCTGGCCGACGGCGAGGGCTGGGCCATCGTCGACACGGGCCTGCAGACCCACGACACCGCGCAGGCCTGGCGCAAGGCGTTCGCCGGCGTGCTGGGCGGAAAGCCGATCACCCGCGTCATTTGCACTCACCTGCATCCCGACCACGTCGGGTTGGCCGGCTGGATGACGCGCAAGTTCGCCTGCCGGCTGTGGATGACGCGGCTGGAATACTTCCAGTGCCGCATGCTGGTCGCCGACACCGGCCGCGAGGCGCCGCAGGACGGCATCGTCTTCTTCCGCGCGGCGGGGTGGGACGAGGAGGCGATCGAGAACTACAAGGCCAAGTTCGGCGGGTTCGGCAAGGCGATCTACCAGCTGCCCGACAGCTACCGGCGGATG
>CAMLKO010000271.1 GCA_946480495.1 uncultured Caulobacteraceae bacterium | reverse complement strand
ATGCCGACGCCCATCAGCACCGCCATCAGGCTGTAGGAGGCGGGCCAGCCCATGTATTGCGCCACGATCAGGATCAGCGCGTCGCTGGCCAGCACGGCCAGCCGGTAGCCCAGCTGGAAGGAGCCGGTGACGAGGCCCAGTTCCTCCTCGTCGTCGGCGACCTCGATCCGCAGCGCATCGACGGCGATGTCCTGGGTGGCCGAGGCGAAGGCGACGACCAGCGCGGCCATGCCGAGCGCGAGCAGCCCGCCCGCCGGCCCGATCATGGCCATCGCCACCAGAGCGGCGCCCAGCACCAGCTGGGTCAGCAGCAGCCAACTGCGCCGGCGGCCCAGACGCCCGAGGCCCGGCACGGTGACCCGGTCCACCACCGGCGACCACAGGAACTTCCAGGAGTAGGCCAGCCCCACCCAGGAGATGAAGCCGATGGCCTTCAGGCTGGTGCCCTCGTCGCGCAGCCAGTAGCCCAGCGTCGCGCCCGTCAGCATGAAGGGCAGGCCCGAGGAGAAGCCGAGCCCCAGCATGATGGCGACCTTGGGCCGTCCCAGGCTTCGGATGACGTCGCCAAGACCGTGCTTGGGGGTGGGGGTCTTCGGGGCCGCCTTGTCCTGGCTCATGGGTCCTCGCACCGCAGGTCAGGCCGCGACCTTCGCCCGGCGCGGGGTCGCCGTCCAGCGGCCTAGATGCTCGACGAAAAGCTTTGGACGGCGACCGGTTGCTCGGGCGCGGCGGGACCCACGCGCCGATAGATCAGCGCCTCGGCGACATGCACCCGGCGGACCGAGGCCGCGCCCTCCAGGTCGGCGATGGTGCGGGCGAGGCGGATGGTCCGCGTCCAGCCCCGCGCGGTGAGGTGGCCGGCCTCCGCGGCCCTCGCCATCAGCGCGCGGGCGGGCTCGTCCAGCGCGGCGGCCTTCTCGAGGTGCGAGCCCTCGGCGCGGGCGTTCAGCAGCGGCGCGTCGTCGCCGAGCTCGGCGGCGCGCAGGCTCTGCGCCTCGCGGGCGCGGGCCACGCGGGCGGCGGCTTCGGCCGTGCCCTCCGACGGCGCGGGCAGGGCGAGGTCGGCGGCGGTGACCGGCGGCACGTCGACCTGCAGGTCGATGCGGTCGAGCAGCGGGCCGGAGATGCGGTTCTGATAGTCGCGCTGGCAGCGCGGGGCCTTGCCACAGGCACCCTTACCCGGGCCGCCGGCGCCGCAGCGGCAGGGGTTCATCGCGGCGACCAGCTGCACGCGGGCCGGATAGCGGATGTGGGCGTTGGCGCGGGCCACCATCACCTCGCCGGTCTCCAGCGGCTGACGCAACGAATCGAGGGCCTGCGCCTGAAACTCCGGGAGCTCATCGAGGAACAGGACGCCATTGTGCGCCAGCGACACCTCGCCGGGCTTGGCCTTGATCCCGCCGCCGGTCAGGGCGGCCATGCTGGCGGAGTGGTGGGGACTGCGGAACGGCCGCGAGCGGGTCAGCGTCCCCTTGGCGATCAGCCCGGCCACCGAATGGACCATCGAGGTTTCCAGCAGCTCGCCGGCCGAGAGCGGCGGCAGCAGGCCGGGCAGCCGCTGGGCCAGCATCGACTTTCCCGATCCGGGCGGGCCCACGAACAGCAGGTTGTGGCCGCCGGCCGCGGCGATCTCCAGCGCCCGCTTGGCGTTCTCCTGGCCCTTCACGTCGCGAAGGTCCGCCACCCCCTCGCCGTCGATCATCGGCCCGGGCTGCGGCGCGCCCATGATCTGCGTTCCGCGGAAGTGGTTCACCAGCGAGATCAGCGAGCGGGGCGCCAGGATCTTCGCATCGCCCGCCCATGCCGCCTCGGGCCCGCAGGCCTCGGGGCAGATCAGCCCCAGTCCCATGGCGTTCGCCGCCACCGCCGCGGGCAGCGCGCCCGCCACCGGCATGATGCGTCCATCCAGCGACAGCTCGCCCACCGCCGCCCAGCCCTCGAGGCTGTCGGGCGGGATCACGCCCATGGCGCTCATGATCGCCAGCGCGATGGGCAGATCGTAGTGGCTGCCCTCCTTGGGAAGGTCGGCGGGCGCGAGGCTGACGACCACGCGCTTGCCCGGCATGGCCAGACCCAGACCCGCGAAAGCGCCCCGGACCCGTTCCTTGCTTTCGGTGACCGCCTTGTCGCCCAGACCGACGACGACGATCTTCTGCTCGCCGCCCGTCAGCTGCACCTCGACATCGACCCGGCGCGCCTCAACCCCTTGAAAGGCCACCGTTATGACCCGCGCGACCATGCTCCCCCCGGCTGTCAGGCGTGCGACTTATCCACACTTGCAGCACGCCGCCGGAACCGGATCAAGAACAAAAATAGAACTTTTAGAGAAGTTGTGACAGTTCAGCTTTTTGGCGCAATCGGCTCACGCGGCGTGTCGGCTGTTGCGCGCAAGCCCTTCTCAGGCCGTGTTGGCGATGGGCGCCAGAGGCCTGCCGCGCCCCGGCGCGGTCTCGGGCAGGAAGATCATGGCGATCAGCGCCACGGCCACCCCGGCGGTCATGTACCAGGCGGGCGCGAGCAGGCTGCCCGTCGCCTTCGTCAGCCAGGCGACGTTGAACTGGGTGGTCCCGCCGAACACCGAAATCGCGAAGGCGTAGGTGAGCCCCAGCGCGCCCGAGCGGATGTTACGCGGGAGACCCTCGGTCAGCGAAGTCAGCACCGGCGCCGCCGACAGCGACGTCAGCATCTGCAGCAGGACCGCCGCGCCGATCAGCACCGCCGCGCTCTTGGCCTGCACCACCCAGCTGAAGGTCGGAATGGCTACGATGAGCAGCACGACCCAGGGCGCCAGCATCACCGGCTTGCGCCCGAACCGGTCGGACAGCATCCCGGCGAGCGGGGAGAAGACGACGCCGGTCAGCCCCCCGGCCGCCGTCGCGCCGAACGCCGCCATGCCGCCCATGTGCAGCGTCTCGGTCGCATAGGTCTTCAGGTAGTTGAGGATGTAGGTCGC
>CAMLKO010000270.1 GCA_946480495.1 uncultured Caulobacteraceae bacterium | reverse complement strand
CCGGCCAGAGGCTGGCTTGGGACCGGCCGATGGTGGTGGACAAGCACTCCATCGGGGGCGTGCCGGGCAACCGGACCTCGCCGCTGGTCGTGGCGATGGTCGCAGCCCACGGGCTGATGATCCCCAAGACCTCTTCGCGGGCCATCACCTCGCCGTCGGGGACGGCCGACACCATGGAGGTGCTCGCCCGCGTCGACCTCTCCGAAGACGAGATGCGCGAGGTGGTCGAGAAGTGCTGCGGCTGCCTGATCTGGGGCGGGCGGGTGGACCTGTCGCCGGCCGACGACGTGCTGATCTCGGTGGAGCGGCCGCTCTCGATCGATACGCCCGAGCAGATGGTGGCCTCCATCCTGTCCAAGAAGGTGGCGGCGGGCTCGACGCACCTGGTGATCGACATGCCGGTGGGGCCGACGGCGAAGCTGCGCGACGTCTCGGCGGCGCTGCGGCTTCGCAAGCTGTTCGAGTTCGTGGGCTCGCGGCTGGGCCTGCACATCGACATCCTGGCCACCGACGGCTCGCAGCCCATCGGGCGCGGCGTGGGGCCGGTGCTGGAGGCGCGTGACGTGCTGGCCGTGCTGCAGAACCGCGCCGATGCGCCCGCCGACCTGCGGGACAAGGCCGTCGCGCTGGCCGGTCACGTGCTGGAGTTCGACCCGGAGGTCCACGGCGGCATGGGCGAGGCTCGCGCGCGCGAGCTGCTGGAAAGCGGGGCGGCGATGGCCAAGCTGGAGGAGATCGCGGCGGCCCAGGGCCCCTCGCCGCTGAAGAACGAGCTGGCGCCGCTCTGCTATGAGGTCGCCGCCTCGCACGGCGGCTGGGTCGAGGCGGTCGATTGCCTGCGCATCGCCCAGGTCGCGCGGCTGGCGGGCGCGCCGACCGATGCGGGGGCGGGCATCGACCTGCTGAAGCGCGTGGGCGAGCCCGTGCGGGCGGGCGAGCCGCTTTATCGCATCCACGGGCTCGACCCCGCTGACTTCGGCTTTGCGAAGGACGCGGCCGATGAGGCCAGCGGCTTCAAGGTCGGCGGATGAGGTTGCTCGCCTTTCCCGACGAGGCCGGGGCCGCGGGCCGGTTGGCCAAGGCGCTGGGCGTGGAGCTGGGGCTGGTCGGGGTCCATGACTTTCCCGATGGCGAAAGCCTGCCGACCGTGCCGGGGGCTGACCGGACGACGGTGATCTACCGCTCGCTGGACCGGCCGAACCCCAAGCTCATGCCGCTGCTGCTGGCGGCCGACGCGGCGCGGCGGGCCGGCGCGGAGCGGGTCGTGCTGGTCTGCCCCTACCTCTGCTACCTGCGCCAGGACGCGGTGTTCGCGCCGGGCGAGCCGGTGAGCCGCGACGTGATCTGCGGCCTGCTGGGGCGGGCTTTCGACCGCGTGGTGACGGTGGATGCGCACCTGCACCGGACCAAGGACCTCTCGGCGGCGATGGGCGTGCCGGCCGACGACCTTTCGGCCGCCGGGCCGCTGGCCGACGCGCTGGGCGGCTCCGCGGTGGTGATCGGGCCGGATCGGGAGAGCGCGCCCTGGGCGCAGCGGATCGCCGACCGGCTGGGCGGCGAGCTGGTGGTGTTCGACAAGGTTCGCGGCGGCGACCGGCGGGTGAGCCTGAACGCGCCGGATCTGTCCGCGGTCAAGGGCCGCCGGGTGGTGATCGTCGATGACGTGGCCTCCAGCGGCTCGACCCTGATCGCGGCGACGGAGCAGTTGAAGCGGGCGGGCGCGGCCTCGGTCGAGGTGGGCGTCGTGCATGCGCTGTTTGGAGCCGACGACGCGGAGAAGCTGAAGGCGGCGGGCGTGGCGCGGGTCGTCTCGACGGACTCGGTCGCCCATCCCACCAACGCCGCGCCGCTGGCCGGACTGCTGGCCGAGGCGCTGCGGGAAGAACGCGCATGACGGTGAAGCTCGCCTTCCACGGCGCGGCCGGGTGCGTCACCGGCTTTTGCGCCCACCTGACGACGGACCGGGCGCAGGTGCTGATCGACTGCGGGCTGTTCCAGGGGCCCAAGACGCTGAAGGCGCTGAACTACGACGCGTTTCCGTTCGAGCCGAAGGGCCTGAACGCCGTCCTGCTGACGCACGCCCACATCGACCACTCCGGCCAGCTGCCCAAGCTGATGCGGGCGGGGTTTTCGGGGCCGATCTACGCGACGGCGGCGACGCGCGACCTTTGCGGCGTGCTGCTGCCCGACGCCGGGCATATCCAGGAGGACGAGGTCGAGTTCCTGAACCGGCGCAACGAGCACCGGGGCCGCGAGACCGTGCAGCCGATCTTCACCGCGCGCGACGGCGAGCGGGTGATCCGGCAGTTCCAGACGGTGAAGTACGGCGAGTGGGACGACGTGGCGCCAGGCATCCGCGCCCGCTACTGGAACGCCGGGCACATCCTGGGCTCGGCCTCGATCGAGGTGGAGGTCGAGGAGGCGGGCGGGCCGCTTCGGCTGCTGTTCTCGGGCGATCTTGGGCCCGGCGGGCGCGACTATGAGGCCGATCCGGATGCGCCGGTCGAGGGGCTGCACCACCTGATCATGGAGAGCACCTACGGCGATCGCGAGCGCCAGCGGCTCGATCCGGCCGCGCGGCGGAGGGCGCTGGCGCAGGAGTTGCGCGACGCACATGCCGCCGGCGGGCCGCTGGTCATCCCGGCGTTTGCGGTGGAGCGGACGCAGGAGCTGCTGGCCGACCTCGTGCAGGTGATGGAGGGAGGCGAGGCGCCGCCGGGCGACATCTTCCTGGACTCGCCGCTGGCCATCAAGGCGACGGACGTCTTCCTGAAGCGGGGCTGGCAGAACGGCCGCAACCCGTTCGAGGACATCCGCGCGCCGGGGCGCATCTTCCCGCTGGCGAGCCCCCGCGACAGCGACCAGCTCGAGCGGCTGCGCGGCTGGCACGTGATCATGGCGGCGAGCGGCATGTGCGACGCCGGCCGCATCCGCAAACACCTGAAGCGGCTGCT
>CAMLKO010000269.1 GCA_946480495.1 uncultured Caulobacteraceae bacterium | reverse complement strand
AGTGGCCGGTGAGGTCGAGGCCGGCGCGGATGTCGCCTTCGGTGAGGCCGCCCTGCGCCGAGAGGAGGAAGGGCGGGAGGACGAGCAGGCGGTCCTTGTAGGGCTCGCCCGCGTCGCGGCTGACGGCGCGGCCGGTGCGGGGGCTGACGTAGATCAGGTCGTCGACCGAGCCGGTGACGGTGCACTTCGAGAAGTCGAGCTCGAAGCCGAGGTCCTGCAGCAGGCCGGCCTCGAAGCGGACGTAGACGGCGGGCCAGATGCCGGGGTTGGCCAGCGCCGCGATCAAAGCCTCCAGGGCATGGAACGCGCCGGGGTGCGGCTCGCGCTCAGGCAGGGCCGCGACGATGGAGGCGGCCGACGCCAGGCCCGCCAGCGCCAGCGGATCGTCGAACAGGGACGCGGGCCCCTCCCCGATCGGCTCCAGCGTCGCCGAGCCCAGCTGTTCGGAAACCCGCGAGCGGTACCGCGCGATCACCTTGGCGCCCGGCTGCAGGAAGGGCTTCATCTTGCGCGAGGCGCCGCCGGCGACGTGGGCGGCGAACTTGCCGCGCTCGGCGGTCAATATCTCGACGATGGCGCCGGTTTCCCCGAACGCCCGGGCCGACAGGACGAAGGCGTCGTCCTCCCATTCCATCGCGTCAGACGTCGAAGTCCAGGCCCATGTCCTGGTAGATACCGCGTTCCTCGGCCCAGTTCTCCTTCACCTTCACGTGCAGGAAGAGGTGGACCTTGCGGTCGAGGAGTTCGGCCAGTTCCTCGCGTGACGCCGAGCCGATCCATTTCAGCGTCTGGCCGCCTTTGCCCAGGATGATGGCGCGCTGGCCCTCGCGCTCGACGTAGATCGTCTGCTCGATGCGGACCGAGCCGTCCTTGCGCTCCTCGAAGGCGGTGGTCTCGACGGAGGCGGCGTAGGGCAGCTCCTCATGGACGCGCAGGTAGAGCTTCTCGCGGGTGATCTCGGCGGCCAGCAGGCGCACCGGCAGGTCGGCGGTCTGGTCCTCCGGATAGAGCCAGGGCCCCTCAGGCATCAGCTCGGCGAGGCGCTGCTTCAGGTCGTCCACGCCCGCGCCCTTCAGCGCCGAGATCATGAAGACTTCGCTGTAAACGCCCGTGCCGAATAGTCTTTCGGTGATGGCCAGCAGCCGCTCGCGCTTGACGCCGTCGATCTTGTTGAGCGCCAGGATCGCCTTGCGCCTGGCGCCCTTCAGGCCCTCGACGATGGACTCCACGTCCTGCACGGCCTTCTTGTCGGCCCCGCTGGCGCCGCCGTCCTCGACGGCCATCTCCGCCTGCACGTCGACGAGGTGGACCACGGCGTCGGCGTCCTCCGCCCCGCCCCAGGCCGAGCGGACCATGGCGCGGTCGAGCCGGCGGCGCGGCTTGAAGATGCCGGGCGTGTCGACCAGCACGATCTGCGCTTCGCCCTCCATGGCGACGCCGCGCACCGGAAAGCGCGTCGTCTGGACCTTCTGCGTCACGATCGAGACCTTGGTCCCGACCAACCGGTTGACCAGCGTCGACTTGCCGGCGTTGGGGGCGCCGATGATGGCGGCGAAACCGGCGCGGGTCATTCGCGGCCCTCGCGCTTGGTCAGCATGCACAGCGCCGCGGCCTTCTCCGCCTCCTGGCGCGAGCGTCCCTTGCCGAGCTCATTGGGATAGCCGTCCACGGTGACCGAGACCGTGAACACCGGCTGGTGATCCGGACCGGTGCGGGCGACCACGTCGTATTTCGGCAACGGCAGGCCGCGGCTCTGGGCCCACTCCTGCAGGTGGTTCTTCACGTCCTTGGCGCTGGGTTCGGCGTTCTCGAACTCCTCGGCCCAGAACTTCAGGAAGAAGGCGCGGGCCACATCCAGCCCGCCGTCGATGTAGAGGGCCGCGATCAGCGCCTCGCAGGCGTCGCCGAGCACGGTGTCGTTGTCGCGCGCGCCGATCTTGCTGGCCGAGCCCGCGACGCGCAGTGCGGGGCCGAGGTCGATGCGCCGGGCCACCCGCGCGCAGGCCTTGCCGTTGACCAGCGCCGCCAGCCTTGGCGAGAGCACCCCTTCGCGGCTGTCGGGATCGAGCGCCAGCACGCGCTCCGCCGCCAGCAGGCCCAGCACCCGGTCGCCCAGGAACTCCAGCCGCTCGTTGTGGCGGACCTTGCGGGCGCCGTCGCCGACGCTGGCGTGGGTCAGCGCGCGTTCGAGGAGGTCGCGGTCGGCGAAGGCGTGCCCGATCCGGCGCTCAAGCTCGGCGACCGCGACTTGCCTTACGTTCATTGCAACAGGTGGAAGAACCGGCTGGGCCTGGCGTCGGTGACCCAGGTCCACGGCTTGAACAGGCCCGCGTTCTTGTTCCACGACAACAGGATGATCTGGGCCTTGCCGACCAGGTTCTCGGCCGGGACCATGCCCACGCCCTGCAGCTCGGGCGGCACGCGGCTGTCCAGCGAGTTGTCGCGGTTGTCGCCCATGAAGAAGTAGTGGTCCTGCGGGATGATGAAGACGCCGGTGTTGTCGACGTCGCCGTCGGGTCCGAAGTCGAAGGTCGTGTAGTGCTTGCCGCTCGGCAGGGTCTCTTCGAACTGCATCGCCTGGCGGATGAAGCCGTAGCCGGCGTCGATGGCGATGGGGCCCAGCGCCCGGCGCGGCACCTCGCGGTCGTTCACGAACAGGATCCCGCCCTTCACCTGGATGCGGTCGCCGGGCAGGCCGATCAGGCGCTTGATGTAGTCGGTGTGGCCGTCGCGCGGCAGCTTGAAGACGATGATGTCGCCACGCTTGGGCGTGCGCTCGAAGATCCGGCCCGAGAAGATCGGCGGGCTGAACGGGATCGAGTGGCGGCTGTAGCCGTACGAGTACTTCGAGACGATGATGTAGTCGCCCTCCAGCAGCGTCGGCTCCATCGAGGCCGACGGGATGGTGAAGGGCTGGAACAGCAGGATGCGCAGGACGAGCGCGATCAGGAGCGCGTAGACGACCGTCTTGACGATCTCGA
>CAMLKO010000268.1 GCA_946480495.1 uncultured Caulobacteraceae bacterium | reverse complement strand
GTCGTCCTGGTGGCGCGCGGCAAGAAGGTGTTCGACGGCAGCGTCGGCCAGGCCCGCGCCGTCGCGCCGCGCACCCTGGTGCTGGAAGGCGCGCTGGACGAAGCGGCGGTCGCATCGCTGCCGGGCGTCGCCTCGGCTCATGCCGAAGCGGTCAACGGCCACACCCGCATCACCGCGGCGCTCACGTCCGGTTCGCACGGGCAGGAGGCGCTGAAGGCCGCGTTCGGCCAGGGCCTCGACATCACCCGCTTCGAGCTGCGCGAGCCGTCGCTGCATGAGGCCTTCATCGTGCTCACGGGAGAGGCCGCATGAACCGGCTCCTGAAGATCGCGCGGCGCGAATACATCGCCTACGTCCGCACCATCGGCTTCTGGCTCTCGATGATGCTGATGCCCATCGGCCTGGGCGTTGCCGGCGGCGCGCCGATGCTGCTGGAGAAGTCCGCGCCGACGCCGACGCTCGCCATCGTCGACCTTGGCGGCGACGCGATCGGGCAGGCGATCAGTCCCAGGCTGGCGAAGGTCCGCAACGGCAAGCCCGAAGCCATTCTCGTACGCTCGCCGGTCACCATCACCGATCCGGCCAAGGCCGGCGACATCCTCAAACCCTACCTCACCGGCGAGCGGACGCTGCCGGGCGGGCGCAAGCTGGACGCCGTGGCCCTGATCTCCGGCAAGGGCGACACGACCGCCGTCGATTTCTGGAGCGCCAGCCTCGATCCCACGCTGGCGCAGGCGGTCGGCAACGCGGTGACCCAGGCGATGCGCGGCATCCGGCTGAAGGAGGTGGGCATGGCGCCGACCGACATCGCCGCGCTCGACAGGCTGGAGCCGAAGTTCCGCGAATGGTCGCCGAAGGCCGCCGCCGGGCGGATATCCCTGCGCGACCGGCTGCCGGGCATCGTCGGCTTCGTGCTCGGCATGCTGCTGTGGTCGGTGATCTTCACCGGCGCCGGCATCCTGCTCAACAGCGTGATCGAGGAGAAGTCGAGCCGCATCCTGGAGGTGCTGCTGTCCTCGGCCAGCGCGCCGGAGATCATGTTCGGCAAGATCCTCGGCGCCGCAGGCGTGACCGCGACGGTGCTGATGGTGTGGGCCGCACTCGGCGGCACGGCGCTGGCGGCGATGAACCCGGTGATCACCCGCGACGTGCTGGCCGTGCTGATGAGCCACGGCCTGATCTTCTATTTCGCCGTCTACCTGATCGGCGGCTATCTGATGTACGCCTCGCTGTTCATCGCGGTGGGCGCGTTTTGCGAGACGACGCGCGAGGCCCAGACGCTGCTTGGGCCGATCATGATCATCCTGACCATTCCGCTGGTCTTCATGGGCGAGGCGATCCGGCGGCCCGACGCGCCGATCCTCCACACGCTGTCCTGGATCCCGCCGTTCACGCCCTTCGTCATGGCCGCCCGCGCCGCCAACCAGCCGCCGCTGTGGGAGGTGATCGGCACCGGGCTGATGATGCTGGCGATGATCGCGCTGGTGATCTGGGTCGCGGGCCGCGCCTTCCGGGCCGGCGCGCTGTCGACCGGCCGGGTCAACCTCGCGGGCTTCATCGCCCGGGTGCGGCGGCCGGAATAGAAAAGGCCGCCCCGAGGGACGGCCTTTGAACTTCGAAGCTCTGGAAGAGCCTTAGCCGCGCGGCGCCGGCTTCTTCGGGGCCGCGATCAGGCCTTCGCGCTGGGCGCGCTTGCGGGCCAGCTTGCGGGCCCGGCGCACGGCTTCCGCCTTCTGGCGGGCGCGCTTTTCGGAGGGCTTTTCGTAGTGCACGTGCCGCTTCATTTCGCGGAACGAGCCTTCGCGCTGCATCTTCTTCTTCAGGGCCTTGAGCGCCTGGTCGACGTTGTTGTCGCGGACGAAAATCTGAACCAGAGGTCTCTCTCCTTCGGCTGCCCGCCGCTGGCCTGAAGCGGCGTGGCGGTCGAAACAAAACGGATTTGCCCGGAAGAGGGCTTCCGGGCGAGGCGCGCGAGATACCAGAAGGTGTGGCTGTTGTCCATGCGCGACGCGGCCCGAAAGCCAGTGTAAATCAGCCACATGACCAAGGCGCCAGACTGGGCCGCGAAGACCGAGCAGCGCGTGCTGGACGAGGCCCTGCGCCTTGTTCCCACGAGCGGCTGGAGCCGCCAGACGGTGGCTGCGGCCGCCGCCGCGGCGGGCCTCACCGAGGCCGACGCCGAGCTCCTGTTGCCCCATGGCGCGCGGGACCTTGCGGCCCTGCTGTCGCGCCGCCACGACGAACGGGCGATGGCCGCGCTCGCGCTGCAGGACCCCGCGACGCTGAAGATCCGCGAGCGCATCCGCGCCGGCGTCATCGCCCGGCTCGATGCGGCCCGGACCGACGAGGCCGTCGTGCGCCGCTGGGCGGGGTTCCTGTCGCTGCCGCTGAACCTGCCGCTGGCGCTGCGGCTCGTCTGGGAAAGCGCCGACCACATCTGGCGCTGGGCCGGCGACACCGCGACGGACGAGAACCACTATTCGAAGCGCGCCATCCTGTCGGGCATCCTGATCACCTGCCTGGCCATCGACACCGCGTCGGGCCGCGAGGCCGCGCTCGCCCACCTCGACCGCAGCATCGACAACGTCATGGCCTTCGAGAAGTGGAAGGCCGGCATCAAGCCCGCCGAACTCGCCCGCGACGTGGCGGGCGCGCTCGGGAAGATGCGTTACCGCTAGTAGCGGTAGTGGTCGGGCTTGAACGGGCCTTCCACCGGCACGCCGATATAGTCGGCCTGGTCGGACCGCAGCTTGGTCAGCTTCACGCCCAGCTTGTCGAGGTGGAGCATGGCCACCTTCTCATCGAGGTGCTTGGGCAGGGTGTAGACCTTGTTCTCGTAGTCCTTGCGGTTGGTCCACAGCTCCATCTGCGCCAGCGTCTGGTTGGTGAAGCTGGCCGACATGACGAAGCTCGGGTGGCCCGTGGCGTTGCCGAGGTTCACGAGACGGCCTTCGGAGAGAACGATCAGCTTCTTGCCGTCCGG
>CAMLKO010000267.1 GCA_946480495.1 uncultured Caulobacteraceae bacterium | reverse complement strand
GTCAGGCGGCGGCCCGCATCGACGAACTGCAAACCCGCATCGAAGCCCAGGCCCCGGTCGCTGAGCGGCTGGCGCGGCTGGAGGAACAGGCGGCGGCGACACGTGCGGCCCTTGATCGCATTGAAGCAAAGCTCGACCGCTAGGTGAGCTTGACTTTGTTTGGGGTCCGGCTCTGATCGGCAGCGGTCTGGAGGGCGCCAATGCCGAGGTTGTTCAGCTTCAACGGAAGAGCGGGGCGGCGGGAATTCTGGATGATCTCGCTGGCTGTGGTTGCGACGGCCGCCGTGCTGCTTTGGGGGACGCTGCACCTTTTCGGAAAGGTCGCGGGTCCGCAGGGAATCTGGGTGGTGCTGCTGGTCTGGATCAGCCTGGCGGCCGGAGTTCGTCGGTTGCACGACCGCGGCAAGCGCTGGTGGTGGATATTCGTCTTCTACTTTCTGCCACATGGCTTCATGAGCCCGTTGGAGAAGGGGGCTGACCGGACCATCGTCGTCTTGTCCCTCTGGGTTGTGGGAGCGGCCTTGTCGGTGTGGGCGCTGGCGGAACTAGGCGCCGGACCGGGAGAACCGGGAGAAAATCGTTTTGGTCCTCCTCCAGAGGGCCAATTTGCACAAGGTGCGTGAGGGCCGCCGCGAGCGGCCCTTTTCTTTTGGACCTTTCATGACTGAAGACCTTGAGATCGAGGGCTACGCCTCGCTGTTCTGGACGCGCGACCTGAACGACGACGTCACCGCCGCCGGGGCCTTTTCGGCCAGCCTGGCGCGGAGCGGCGCGGCGGGCGTGAAGATGCTGTTCCAGCACGAGGCGGCCGAGCCTGTCGGCGTCTGGGACGAGATCGCCGAGGACTCGCGCGGGCTGTTCGTGCGCGGCCGGATCCTGACCGTGACGCCGCAAGGCCGGCTGGTCTCGGCGCTGGTGAAAGCCGGCGCGCTCGACGGCCTCTCCATCGGCTTTCGCACGGTGAAGGCGCGGCCGGATGAGAGCGGACGGCTGCGCGTGTTGACCGAAGTGGAGCTGTGGGAGGTCTCGATCGTGACCTTCCCGATGCTGCCGCAGGCGCGGATCGAGAGCGTGAGGACCGCGGCTTTAGCGGCCTGAATTACCCCCAACGGAGAACCCAATGAAAGAAACCAAACACGTCGCGGCCCAGCCGGCCGCGCGGGCGGCGATGCATGAGGTCATGGCTGCTTTCGAGGCCTTCAAGGCGGCCAACGACGAGCGGCTGGAGCAGCTGGAGGCCAAGAGGGCCGACCCACTGCTCGAGGAGAAGGTGTCGCGCATCGATGCGGCGCTGCAGTCGGCGCAAGGCAGGCTGGAGCGGCTTTCCTCCGAGGGCCGGCGTCCGGCGCTGGGCGAGGGGCGGATCATCGTTCCCGACGAGCAGAAGGCGGCCTTCTACGGCTACATGAAGACCGGGACCGTCCCGGCGCTGGAGGCCAAGAGCCTGTCGGAAGGCGGCACGGGCGGCTATGTCGTCCCGCCCGAGACCGAGCGCGCCATCGAGCGGCGCCTGGCCATGACCAGCCCGATGCGCGAGATCGCCACGGTCCGCACCATCGGCTCCAACATCTTCAAGAAGCCGGTGTCGACGGCGGGCGTCACCGCCGGCTGGGTCGCCGAGACCGATGCGCGGCCCGAGACGACGGCGCCGACGCTGGCGGTGCTCGATTTCCCGGCGGCCGACCTCTACGCCAATCCGGCCGCGACGCAGGCCCTGCTCGACGACGCCTTCATCAACCTCGATGAGTGGCTGGCGGCCGAGTGCGAGGACGCCTTCGCCGCCCAGGAAACCGACGCCTTCGTCAACGGCGACGGGACCAATAAGCCCAAGGGCTTCCTGGCCTACACCGTGGCGGCCAACGCCAGCGCGACCTGGGGCCAGATCGGCTACATCGCGTCTGGCGGGGCGGGCGCGTTCGCCGCGTCGGATCCCGTGGATGCGCTGGTCGACCTGATCTATGCGCCCAAGGCCCAGTACCGCGCCAACGGCCGCTTCGTGATGAACCGGCGCACGGCCGCGGCCATCCGCAAGTTCAAGGACGCCGACGGCAACTACATCTGGCAGCCGGCGACGCAGCCGGGCGCGCCCTCGACCCTGCTGGGCTATCCGGTGACCGACATCGAGCAGATGCCGGACATCGCCGCCGACAGCTACTCGATCGCGTTCGGGGACTTCGCCAAGGGCTACCTGATCGTCGACCGCGCGGGCGTGCGGGTGCTGCGCGATCCGTATTCGGCCAAGCCCTACGTGCTGTTCTACACGACCAAGCGCGTCGGCGGCGGCGTGCAGAACTTCGACGCCATCAAGCTGATGAAGTTCGCGGCCAGCTGATGACCCAAGCCGTCTCGGTCGACGAGGCCAAGGCGTTTCTGCGCGTCACCGACGCCGCCGAAGACGACCTCGTCTCGATGCTCATCGACGCCGCCCAGGCGCGGGTGGAGACCTACACAGGGCTCACGCTCGATACCACCTCCGCGGCGCCGCTTCGGCTCTCGATCCTGATGCTGGTGGCGCACGCCTTCGAGCATCGGGAGGAGGCGCAGGCGCCGCTGGGGCTGATCGAGCCGTGGCTGGCGCCCTACCGGCCGGTGCATCTGTGATTGCCGCGATGCGCAGGCTGGCCAGCCTGCAATCGGCCGCCGAGACCGAGACGGCGTTCGGCGGCCGATCCCGCGTCTGGAGCGAGGTCGCCACGCTGTGGGTCGACCTTCAACTATCCGCCCCTGCGTCTGTCTCGGCGGCGGGAACGGATGCTCCACCGCAGGCAATCCGAAGTGCGAGGGCAGAGGCCCGCGATAATGCGTCGATATCCGCCGATTTATCCCCCCCTGCTCGAGTCGGTCTGAGGCTCTGCATCGGTCCTGAGGCGTGGAACGTCGCGGCGATTGACCATGACGAGCCTCGCCCGGGGCGCATGACGCTGCACCTCGAAAGGTAACAACAATGAGCCTCGATCCCGACCGCGCGCTGCAGGCGGCGGTGCTGGACTGTCTGCGCGC
>CAMLKO010000266.1 GCA_946480495.1 uncultured Caulobacteraceae bacterium | reverse complement strand
TCTTGACGTAGGCCATCACCTTCCAGCCGGCGTCCTCGTTGGTGAAGATCGCGGCGAGGTTGATGTTGGAGTAGGCCTTGAGCTTGTCGTAGCCTTCGGTGTTGAAGATCCGCGTCCACGATTCCGACTGGTAGTAGAGGTCCGTGTGCAGCGTCATCAGCCAGTTGGACGGCAGCGGCAGGGTGTAGTCCGCTGTAATCGTCGCCGTAATGTGCGGCGCGTTCGGCAGTTCCTTCCCCGTCAGGTTCTTGAAGAAGCCCTCGCCATTGTTTGAAAGCGCCGCAAGACAAGCCGGGTCAACGCCGGGGTAGTTGATCGGGGTCGACGGAACGCTGCTCAGCGGCCAGCACGGGTAGTCTTTGATATCCGTGCTCCAGGCCGCATAATTTATATTTGTCCTGGTGAACGGCAAAACGTAATCGTAAATTGCGCCCGCCCTGCCCGGATCTTCTCCAAGTAGGTAAGCCTGCTCACAGCCTCCAGGGTTCCCGCCGCCGGATCCGCCAACATTAACGAGCCAGGGATTCGTGGTTGGCGAACCAGATTGCCCGTTGGGAAAACCGACAAACAGCCATGCCGGCAACACGCAGTTGGATGGGAAGGTCGGGAAGGGTTTGTGCAGAACCCAATCCTTATTTCCGGCGGTGCGGTCCATCACATCGATGGCCTGCTCTCCGTCGGCGACCTTGGTCCTCTCGTAACCGAGCTTAAGCCCGAGCCGGAGGTTCTCCACAGGCCGCCAGTCGCTCTCTAGTTCGAGACCCCACACATCGGCGTCATAGTTTGTGGTCACGGCTGAGCGATCGACGATCTGCGACAGCTGATAACCCTTATAGTCGTAGTAGAAGCTCGCGAGATTCAGCGTCAGTCGGCCGTCAAGCAGAGTGTTCTTAGAGCCGATTTCGAAGGCGTCGACGAACTCCGGATCGAATGTTTTCGGGTGGAGCGCAGAAGAGCCCACAATGAGGTCAACGAGAGTGCCTGAGGTTAGGCCATAGAAGGCCTTGCCATAAGGCGGTGGATTCATCCCGCCCGCCTTGTAGCCGTGCGCATAGGACGCATAGATCATCGTCTCCTCGGTGAACGACAGGTCGGGCTTCCAGTCGATGGCGAGGCGCCCCGTGGGCTCGCGCCACTCCTGATCGACGACCTGGTCGACCGGGTAACCGACGGTATTGGACGCCAGCAGCCAGCTGGGGATCAGCGGCGCTTCCTTCTTGTCCACCGTCCAGCGCAGACCCGCCGTGATCTTGAGGTTTTCGGCCAGCTTGTAATAGGCCTCCCCAAAAACCGCATAAGAAATGAGCTTGTAGGGATTTCGACTGAGGAAATAGTTGTGGCCGAGGTCGTTCAGGCTATCGACATGGTTAGGGTCGATGTAGGTGCATAACAATAGAGGCTGAGCAACGCTGTAGCTTGGCCCGACCATCCCGTTCGGTAGGCAATCCCTGTTGTCGGTGACGTTTGGAATGTAATCCCCGGTCGTATTCGCTCCGCCCCCGATCTTGTAGAACGCGGAAATCATACTGAGAGAGTTGATGAAGACATAATATTTGTCTTCCGTATCGTAGCGGAGAAAGTTCGCGCCGAGGCTGAAGTTGAAGGGCCCGTCGAAATCCGAGGCGAGCCGCAGCTCCTGGCTGAACTGCGCGGACCGAGCGGTGGAAAGGTCCATCGCAACCAACCGGTCCGAACAACCAATCTGCGGGTCGCAGAAGACCCCTTCGGGACTGAGAATGCCGCGGGTGACAAATGCCGTCGGCATGTTGTTGTTGGAGGAGCCGTCAGTGGTTCGCCACGAATGCGGCGCGCCGGCAAAGCGATTGTAATCCTGTGTCGAGAAGATGAAATCCGATCCCCACGAGGTTTCGGAGTTCAGCGTCAGATTGTCGGTCAGATCGTAGGCGAACTGCAATTCCACAATGTCGGTCTTGGCCCGGTAGGTCGGATCGACCGTCGCCTCTATGACGCGAAGGTCGCGCGATTGAGTGCGGCTGGTATAGGGATCGAGCGGACGGCCAGTGGGAGAGCCGTCCGATGTAGCAATCGGCAGCTGGACTGACCCGAGGGGGACGTAATAGGGCAGCGCCAGCGCATTGGTTTTTTCGAACGAATCCGGCGAATAAAGCGACGCTGGCTTACAGCCCTGGCTGAAACTGCCCTGAACGCCGGTGAAGTTTTGACCCACGCCGGACGTATCGGTCAGGGGCTGGTAGAAATTCGGCGTGTCGAAACCCGCCACATTCGTCACCACGTCCGCCTTGCATAGCTGCTTACCCGAACGCAGGCGGTCGTCATTCTCCTCGAAGTGTTCCCAGATTAGGTTGGCGTCGAGCCGTTCGGTTGGCGCAAAACGCAGGCTGACGCGGGTCGACCACAGGTCACGTCCATCGATCGGGTTGCCGTTGAACTCGTTGGTCGTATAGCCCTCGCGCTTGGTCCAGGCGCCGGCGATGCGCAGGGCCGCCTTGTCCTCCGCCAGCGGTATGTTGAGCATCCCCTCAATGCGATGGGAGTTGTAGTTGCCGACATCGGCCGAGAGCTTTGCCTCGTAGGTGAACTTCGGCTTGGCCGAGATCAGGTTCACGACGCCGGCGGTGGCGTTGCGGCCGTAAAGCGTGCCCTGCGGACCGCGCAGCACTTCGACCCGCTGAAGGTCGTAGAATTCCTGCTCGAAGAAGCGGTTACGGATGAAGGGCGTATTGTTGAACGCAACCGCCACCGCCGGGTCCACAGTGGCGGAAATCGCCTGGGTGCCGATGCCGCGCAGCTGGATCGAATACGAGCTGAAGTTCGTCTTCGTGAACGTCATGTTCGGAACCTGGGTCATCAGGTCCGGACCGCCGGCGACCTGACTTCGCGTCAAATCTTCCTGCGTGAACGCCGACATCGCAATCGGCACGTCCTGGATGTCCTCTTCCCGCTTCTGCGCCGTAACGATCAGCGCCTGTACGGTCCCGGAGTCAGCGCCGTCCCCCGCGGCGCTTGAGGACTGGGGGTCGGCGG
>CAMLKO010000265.1 GCA_946480495.1 uncultured Caulobacteraceae bacterium | reverse complement strand
GCCACCAGCCCCGACTGGGAGCCGGTGATGAAGACCGCCGCCGCCATCGTCACCGACCGGGGCGGGCGCACCTGCCACGCCGCCATCGTCGCCCGCGAGCTCGGCGTTCCGGCGGTGGTCGGGGCGGGCGAGGCCACGTCCACGCTGGCCGACGGCGCCGAGGTCACCGTCTCCTGCGCCGAGGGCGAAGCGGGGCATGTCTATGAAGGCGCCGTGCCGTTCGCGGTCGAGAAACTCGACGCGTCGAAGCTGCCCCACACCCGCACCCAGGTGATGGTCAACCTCGCCCATCCGGACCTCGCGTTCCGAACCGGCATGCTGCCGAGCGCGGGCGTCGGCCTGGCGCGGATGGAGTTCATCATCTCCAACGAGATCCGCCTGCACCCGATGGCGGCCGCCCACCCGGAACGGGTCCCGAAAGCCCGCGACCGCGCGGCCATCGACCGGCTGGCCGACGGCTACGCCTCGCCGCGCAGCTATTTCGTCAGCGTGCTGGCCGAAGGCGTCGGGACCATCGCGGCGGCCTTCTGGCCGCGCCCGGTCATCATCCGGCTCTCGGATTTCAAGACCAACGAATACGCCCAGCTGCTCGGCGGCGCGGCCTTCGAGCCGAAGGAAGAAAACCCGATGCTGGGCTTCCGCGGCGCCGCCCGCTACGCCCACCCGGCCTACGCCGACGGCTTTGCGCTGGAGTGCGAGGCGCTGGTGCGGGTGCGCCGCGACATGGGGCTGACCAACCTGAAGGTCATGGTCCCCTTCTGCCGCCGGGTGGAGGAAGCCAGGGGCGTGATCGAGGCCATGGCGAAGCATGGCCTCAAGCGCGGCAAGGACGGCCTCGAGCTCTACGTGATGTGCGAAATCCCCAACAACGTCATGCGCATCGACGCCTTCGCCGAGCTGTTCGACGGCTTCTCCATCGGCTCCAACGACCTGACGCAGCTGACGCTGGGCGTCGACCGCGATTCCGAGACCGTCGCCTTCGACTTCGACGAGCGCGACCCCGGGGTGCTGGAGATGCTGCGCCTCGCGGTCGAGGGCGCGCGGCGCAACCGCCGCCACGTCGGCATCTGCGGCGAGGCCCCGGCGACCTATCCGGAGATCGCCGCCTTCCTCGCCCGTCTCGGCATCGAGTCGATCAGCGTCAACCCCTCCAGCCTGCCCCGCACCATCGCCGCCGTCGCCGACGCCGAACGCAAGCTCGCCGCCGCCTAGATTTCACCGCCGCCCGATCGATCGCGACACCTCTCACCGCGAAGCGTAGGCTCCATGTGGGGTGTTTTCGCCGATTTGCCTCTTAGGGCTCGAGAGCCGGAGTCCGTGCGGGCGTCGGCGGTGTAATCGCGGGACAGGGCATGACTGCGCCGCCGGGCAGGCTGCAGGACGAAACGGGCGCAGGATCGCCCGAGACGCTGCGCGCCTGGCTGAGGGACTACGGCCCGGCGCTGCGCCGCTATTTCGAAAAGCGCGTCAGCCCGGCGGAAGCCGAGGACCTGGTCCAGGACGTCTTCCTTTCCATGCAGATCCGCGGAGGGGGCGAGGGCATCGACAACGCCCGCGGCTATCTCTTCCGCGTCGCCGCCAACGTGCTCGCGCGCCGGCGCTATTCCTACCCGAGCCTTGGACGCCCGCTGGCGCCCACGGACGAGCGGATCGAGGAGATTTCGCCCGAGCGCGTGCTGCTGGGCAAGGAGGCGCTGGACCGGCTTCTCGGCGCGCTGGAGGGCCTGCCTCCGCGGGCGCGGGAGGCCCTGCTGCTCCACAGGTTCGAGGAGGCGACCTACGCGTCGGTCGCCCGGCGCATGGGAATAACGGTGAGCGCCGTCGAGCGCCTGATCACGCGCGCCCTGCGTCAGGTGGCCATCAATCTGGAAGGCCGCCAATGACCGAGCCGTTCGACACCGACATGCCGGAAGAGCGCGATCTCGATCACATCGCCGCGCGCTGGTACTCCCGCGCACGGTCGGGCCAGATGACGGCGGAAGAGGAAGCCGCGTTCGAGGGCTGGCTGGAAGCCGACCCGCAGCATCGCGCCGCCTACGACGCCATCGACCTGGCCTGGGGCGCGCTTGGGCTGGTGCGGGATCATCCGCGGGTGATGGCCATGCGCGAGGCGCTGCCGCCAAAGCCACATCGTCTGTTCTCGCCGTGGGCTCGCCGGGCGGGCGCCGCCCTGGCGGCGGCGGTGGTGATCGGAGCAGGGGTTTCGGCGGGCTGGAGCGTCTGGCGGCCGAACGATGCGCTGGTCAACCAGGCCTTCCGGACGGGTGTGGGCGAGAAGGCGACCGTCAACCTGCCGGACGGATCGGAAGTCACGCTAAACACCGGCACGGTGCTGCGCACCCGCGCCGATCCGGACAAGCGGCTGATCTACCTCGATCGGGGGCAGGCCTTCTTCAAGGTCGCCCACGACGCGCGCCATCCGTTCATCGTCCACGCCGCGGGCCGAACGATCACCGCCATCGGGACGGCCTTCGACGTGCGCGTCGACCAGGGGCGGTTCTCCGTCACGCTGGTGGAGGGCAAGGTCCGGGTGGAGCAGCCCGTGCCGCCGCCGAAGCTTCCGCCCGATCGCGCGCGACAACAGCCGGTCGCGCCGCCGCGGGCGGTGGAATCCACCGACATGATCGCGGGCTCCGAGCTGACCGCCGCCAACGACCAGCAGTGGACCGTGGCGCGCACCGATATCGTGAAGGCGACGAGCTGGGTGCATGACCAGCTGATCTTCGAACGCGAACCGCTCAGCGACGTGGTCCTGGAGATGAACCGCTATTCGGTGCGCAAGATCGTCATCGCCGACGCGCAGGTCGGCCGCACGCTCGTCAGCGGCAATTTCCGGCCGGGCGACGTGGAAAGCTTCGCCCGCGCGCTGGAGGCTTATCACTACGCGCGGATTTCGGCCGATACGCCCGATGCGATCGAACTGACGCAAGCGAGGGCGAAGTAGATTTTTGCCCCGCCGTGTGGGGTGTTTTTCGCGTTTTACCTCTTTGGCCTCAGGCGGGTGTTGA
>CAMLKO010000264.1 GCA_946480495.1 uncultured Caulobacteraceae bacterium | reverse complement strand
GTCGACGTCCTCCATCAGCGGCAGCGGCCGATATCCGCCGACCGCCTCATAGAGGCTCTTCGAGATCAGCAGCCCCTGGTCGCCGTAAGGCAAGGCCAGCATGGCGCAGCGCAGGCTCACCCCCTGCTCCCACAGCCTGGGACGCAGGCCGCGATCGTCCAGCGCGAAGCGGAACCAGCCGGCCTTGTCCGGGTGGCTGCGGATGTGATCGGCCACGGCGGCCTCCCAACCGTCGGCCAGCTCGGTGTCGGCGTGCAGGACCAGCAGCCAGTTCCCCTTCGCCGCCGCGCAGCCGGCCGCCAGCTGGACGCCCCGGCCCCGCTCGGTGCGGACGATGTTGGCACCGGCGTCGTCGGCAAGCTCCAGCGTGCGGTCCGTCGAGCCTCCGTCGGCGACCACCACCTCGCGCACCAGGCCCTCGACGGCCGCCGGCACCAGCGGCGCCAGCGCGCGCTGCAGCGTGCGTTCGGCGTTCAGGGTCGGGATCACCACCGAGATCATCGACGCATCAAGCGCGGCCCGTGGAACGGGTCAAGCGTTGTTCTTGTTCTGTTCTCGTTCGCGTGCAAGGATGCCGCCATGCCGACATTGGCCAACAGCATTCGGGGCAGAGGCGCCCAGTCGAACGCCACCGGCCGCTTCGAAAGCCTGGCGCGCGAAGCCTTCGACGACGGTTGGACGGTCGAGGACCCGCAGCCGCAGCAGCTGAAGACGGAGGTGCAGCCCGAGAAGGCGCGGGTCATCATCACGAAGAACGACAGCCCCGACATCGGCTTCGACCAGTCGATCAATCCCTACCGAGGCTGCGAACACGGGTGCATCTACTGCTATGCGAGGCCCGCGCACGCCTACATGGGCCTGTCGCCGGGGCTCGATTTCGAATCCAAGCTGTTCTTCAAGCCGCACGCCGGGGCGCTTCTAGAGAAGGAGCTGTCGAAGCCGACCTACCGGCCCAAGGTGATCCACATCGGCGGCAACACCGATCCCTACCAGCCGCAGGAACGCAGGCTGCGCGTCACGCGGCAGGTGATCGAGGTGCTGAGCCGCTTTTCCCACCCCTTCTCGATCATCACCAAGTCGGCGCTGATCACGCGCGACGTCGATGTGCTGGGGCCGATGGGCGAGCGAAACCTCGTGCGCGCGGCGGTTTCGGTGACGACGCTGGACCGCGCGCTTGCCCGCAGCATGGAGCCCCGGGCGGCGACGCCTGGGCGAAGGCTGGACGCGATCCGCCAGCTCAGCGACGCGGGCGTTCCGACCATCGTGATGTTCGCCCCGGCCATCCCCGGCCTGAACGACCACGAGATGGAGGAGGTGCTGCAGGCCGCGAAGGACGCGGGCGCGGTTGGCGCGGGCTATGTGTCGCTGCGACTGCCGCTGGAGATCAAGGACCTGTTCCGCGAGTGGCTGGAGGCCGACCACCCCGACCGCGCCAAGAAGGTCATGTCGCTGGTGCGCCAGATCCGCGGCGGCAAGGACTACGATTCAGAGTGGGGCAAGCGGATGACCGGCCAGGGACCGGTCGCCGAGATGCTGTCCAAACGCTTCGAGATCGCCACGCGCAAGTTCGTCCTCAACGGCCGCTGGGGCGGGCTCGACGTCAGCCAGTTCCGCGTTCCGCCGAAGGCCGGCGATCAGTTGTCGCTGTTCTGATCGGCGGCCGCGTCGTCGGCCTTCTCCTTGCCGGTCACGGTGGCCAGGATGTGATCCTGCTTGGCCGCGTGGTGCGAGGAGGCCTGCAGCGCGTGGAAGGTGACCCACAGCGCCGCGACGATGGCCAGCGTCCAGACCACCATCCGCGCGTTGGCGAAGAAGTCCGGCTTGGCCGGCCCCCGGCGCTCGTAGGGGATGGCGGCGGCCGCGGGCGCCTCAGGCGCGACGGGCGCCGCCGGGGCTGTCTGGAACTGCTTGCGCATGGCTTCCAGCTCGGCGCGCATCTGCTGGAGCGCGGCGTCGACCGGCGGACCGGCCGGTTGCGGCGCCGGTTCCGGCTCGCGAGCGATGGAACGCTCCGGTTCCGGCTGGCGGGCCACAGGACGCTCCACGGGCGCCTCGACCTCCGGCCGACGCACGACGGGCGGCTCCGGTTCGACGACCGGGGGCACGCGCAGGAACGCGGGGGCCTCGGCGTTGACGGGCGGCTCCATGACCGGCGGCGGAGCAACCGCTTCGGGTTCGGGCTCAGGGGCGCGGGCGTCCACGGGTTCGGCCGGCGTTTCGATCGCCGGCGGAAGGGCAGGCTCAACCGCTAGCGGCTCGACGGCGCGGGGCGGCGGGGGAACGTCGAGGTCCTCGTCGTTGGCGACGCGCTCGGCCGACCGGGCGTAGCTGACCGCCCGCTCGATCCTTGGCAGGAGCTCCTCGCGGCGCGGCGCCTCGGCGCTCGGCAGCGGCTCTTCCATCCAGCGGCCGGAGGTCGATTCAGGCTCGGCGGCTTCGACCTGCGTCTCCTCGAAGGCCTCGGCCTGTTCTTCCTCTTCCTCCGGGATCGACTCCTCGCCCCAGCCCGGCATGAAGCTGGCGCTTTCCATCGGCTCGGGAGCGGGCGCGGCGGGCTCGACCGGGGTCTCGATCAAGGGCTCGGGCGCCGGTTCGGGCGTCACGATGACCGGTTCGGGCTGGAGGGCGACGGGTTCGGGCTCCGGCTCGGGCTCGGGCTCGACCACGGGGGCCGGCGGCTCGTAGGTGCGCAGCACCTCGGCCACCGGAATGGGCTGGTCGTTGCGCAGCGTCTCAGCCGGCGGGGCGGCCTCGGGCTGGGCCGGCGGGGGCGGCGTTTGCACCGGGGGAGCGGGTTCGAGGTCGCGGCTGGCCAGCACGTCCCAGCGGGACGGCGTGCGGGGCTTTTCTTCGGCGATGCCAAGGCGCCGGAGCATCGCCTCGCGCTGGTCGGCGTCTTCGGGCCGTTTGCCGGGGATCATGGGCGCGCGCATCGGTCTCCTCCCTTTGGGAGAAGGCGTAAACCCGAACGGTAAAGCCCCGCTTAGGGGTTGTGGTTAAGATTTGTGAACA
>CAMLKO010000263.1 GCA_946480495.1 uncultured Caulobacteraceae bacterium | reverse complement strand
GCCAGCTTGATCGTCTCGCGGTTGGAGCAGGCGACCCACAGCGGCGGGTGCGGCCGCTGCACGGGCTTGGGCACCACGTTGCGGCAGGGCATCGAGAAGAACTGGCCCTGGAAGCCGGGATAGGGGTCCATGGCCATCATGTTGGCGCACTGCTCGACCGCCTCGCGCCATTGCGCCCGCTTTTCGCCGACGGGCACGCCGTAGCCTTCCAGCTCCAGCGCCGCCGAGCTCTCGCCGGTGCCCCACTCGACGCGGCCGTTGGAGACGAGGTCGAGGGTCGCGATCCGCTCGGCCACGCGGGCCGGGTGGTTGTAGTTGGGCGGCATCAGGGTGATGCCGTGGCCCAGGCGGATGTTTTTCGTGCGCTGTGAGCAGGCCGCCAGAAACACCTCCGGCGCCGACGAGTGCGAGTATTCCTCAAGGAAGTGGTGCTCGACCTCCCAGGCGTGGTCGATGCCGAGCCGGTCGGCGAGCTCCACCTGGTCGAGGGCGTCCTGGAACAGCCTGAGCTCGTCGCCTTCCTTCCACGGCCGCGGCAGCTGGTGCTCGTAGAAGATGCCGAACTTCATCGCCGTCCTCCCTCGTCGGAGGAACGGTACCAGCCTTGGCGAAAACGCCAAACGATTGTTCGAAACGGCCTCAGGCCAGCAGGTCGGCGTACTCGCGGTGGCGGCGCAGCCAGGTGGCCGCATAGCCGCAGATCGGCGTGATCGTCATCCCCGCCTCGCGCGCCGCGCCGGCCACGCCGTGCATCAGCCGGTCGGAGGTTCCCTTCCCGCGCAGGGGCACGGGGGCGAAGACGTAGTCGATGTAGAGCCGCCGGCCGTCGCGCCGGTAGTCGGCATAGGCCGTCAGGCCCTGCTCCTCCAGCTCGTAGCGGCTGCGGGCGGCATTGTCGGTGACGGGGCTCATGACACTACTACCCGCTGTGGGTCAGACCAGTTCCACGGCCATGGCGGTCGCTTCGCCGCCGCCGATGCACAGGCTCGCCAACCCGCGTTTGCCGCCGCGCGCCCGCAGCGCCGACAGCAGGGTCGCCAGGATCCGCGCGCCGGACGCGCCGATCGGGTGGCCGAGCGCACAGGCGCCGCCGTTCACGTTCAGCCGATCATGGTCGATGCCGAGCTCGCGCTGGGCGATCATCGCCACCACGGCGAAGGCCTCGTTGACCTCGAACAGATCGATGTCGCCGACGCTCCAGCCCGCCTTCTCCAGCGCCTTGCGCATCGCGGGAACCGGCGCGGTGGTGAACAGGCCCGGCTCATGGGCGTGCGCGGCGTGGGAGACGACCCTCGCCACCACCGGCAGGCCAAACCTTTCGGCCACCGAGGCGCGGGTCATCACCAGCGCCGCCGCTCCGTCGCTGATCGAGGAGGCGTTGGCCGCCGTGATCGTGCCGTCCTTGGCGAAGGCGGGCTTGAGGGTGGGGATCTTCGACGGATCGGCCTTCAGCGGCTGCTCGTCGGTGGAAACGATTTCCTCGCCCTTGCGGCTCTTCACGGTGACCGGCGTGATCTCGGCCTCGAAGGCGCCGCTCTCCACGGCCTTGCGGGCCCGGGCGAGGCTTTCGATGGCGTAGGCGTCCTGGTCCTCGCGGGTGAACTGGTAGGCGCGGGCGGTGTCCTCGGCGAAGGCGCCCATCAGCTTGCCGGGCGTGTAGGCGTCCTCCAGCCCGTCCAGGTACATGCTGTCGGAAATGACGTCGTGGCCGATGCGCGCGCCGCCGCGGTGCTTGGCCATCAGGTAGGGGGCGTTGGTCATGCTCTCCATGCCGCCCGCCACGATCACGTCGGCCGAGCCGGCCGCCAGCGCGTCGTGCGCCATGATCGCGGCCTGCATCCCTGAGCCGCACATCTTGTTCACGGTGGTGGCCTCGACCGACAGCGGCAGGCCCGCGCCCAGCGCCGCCTGACGGGCCGGGGCCTGGCCAAGGCCCGCGGGCAGGACGCAGCCCATGAAGATCTGCTCGACCCGCTCGCCGTCGAGCCCGGCCCGCTCCAGCGCCGCCTTCACCGCGGCAGCGCCCAGCTCGGTCGCCTTGGCGCCCGAGAGCGAACCCTGGAAGCCGCCCATCGGCGTGCGGGCGAACGAGGCGATGACGACGGGATCTGCGGCCATGAAGGTCTCCTTCTACGACTGGATGTGAGCCCTGCCCCAGGGTCACGCAAGGCGGCGATGGCGAACCAGATGGCGGAGAAGGGCGTTTACCATCCATGCGCACCTACCTCCTGATGGGCGTCGCCGCCCTTTCGCTCACCGCCTGCAAGCTCGATCGCAGCCCGACCGCGCCCGGGCCCGTGCAGTTCACGGCCGGCGCGCCGTTCGACCTGGGGCTCGCGCCGGGATACGACGCCCTGCCGATGGCGCAGCCGCTGCCGGTGTCCTACGCGCCCCAGCCGGTCGCCCAGGACTACTGGGACCAGGCCTATTCGCAGGGCCAGACCTATTACGACCAGCCGCCGGGCTACTTCCCCTACCTGGGCGCGACGCCGCTGGTCTGGGGTCAGGGCGACACGATCACCCGGATCGTCGAGGCGCTCGTGGGCGGCGGGCAGCGCGAGTACTACTACCAGCCGGGCTCCGACTATCCGTTCTTCGTCCGCGACCCGCAGTACGCCTACGCCTATGACGACCGTCAGCTGGTGGCGATGTACGACCCCTATGGCCGGCCGCTGCAGGAGACGATCGTCTATGAGCGCGCGCCGGTCGCGGCCCGCTACCTGACCCGCGCCGAGACCCTCTACGACGTCGCCTCCCGCACCGGCGTGCGGCCGCTGACGCCGAAGGTCTGGACCATCGAGCGCGAACGGCTGGCCCGCGACGTCGACAACGACGGCTGGAAGCGCTGGTGGGCGCCGGGCGACAATCGTTCGCCGGTCGCCGTCCAGCGGCTCGCCGAGGTGCGCGCCCGCAAGGCCGAACGCGACCTCGCCCACGACGAATGGAAGGCGCAGGCCGCCGCCGACCGCGACCAACGCCACGCGCTGAAGGCGGCCGAGCACCCCCAGTACCGCGC
>CAMLKO010000262.1 GCA_946480495.1 uncultured Caulobacteraceae bacterium | reverse complement strand
TTAAAGTGGTACGTGAGCTGGGTTCAGAACGTCGTGAGACAGTTTGGTCCCTATCTGCCGTGGGTGTACGAAGCTTGAGAGGATCTGTCCCTAGTACGAGAGGACCGGGATGGACACACCTCTGGTGGACCTGTCGTGGCGCCAGCCGCGCAGCAGGGTAGCTAAGTGTGGAATAGATAACCGCTGAAAGCATCTAAGCGGGAAACTAACCTCAAAACAAGGCTTCGCCGAGAGCCGTGGTAGACCACCACGTTGATAGGCCAGGTGTGGAAGCGCCGTGAGGCGTGTAGCTTACTGGTACTAATCGCTCGATCGGCTTGATCGTTCTCAAATAAACTCATGTCCCCGGAATAAATCCGGGGATGACGATCCGGTTTTCTGGATCGGCGCTTTGCGCCATGCAATGATGTCTTCTCGTATCCTTTCCGCTGACCTGGTGGCTATGCCGGGGGTTCCCCACCCGATCCCATTCCGAACTCGGTCGTTAAGTCCCCCAGGGCCAATGGTACTTCGTCTTAAGGCGCGGGAGAGTAGGTCGCCGCCAGGTCCGCCGAAAGGATACACTGTCCACTCCGGGTAACACCGGGGTCACTGACCCTTCCCTCACGACGTCATCTCAGGTTTGCCGCGGGATGGAGCAGCCCGGTAGCTCGTCAGGCTCATAACCTGAAGGTCGCAGGTTCAAATCCTGCTCCCGCACCCAAAGTTCATGGCCCCCGCAAGGGGGCCATTTGCATTTCCGGCGCCCGCTCGCCCACGTTCGCAAAAAAACCGCCGCCTTGATGTGCCCGATCGATCGGCGCTTACGTCTACGTCGGTAGGGGCAAAGCGTTCGGAGCAGGCCGCGACCGTGGTTACGCCGTCAGATCCGGCCAGAGGTGAACGGCCCGCCACCGAGGAGGTGGCGGCCTGGGCCGCGCGCTATGGCGGGGCGCTGCGGGCCTACTTCTGCAAGCGCGCGCCGCTCGCCGACCCGGACGACCTGGTGCAGGAGGTGTTCCTGCGCCTGCACAGCCGCTCCGAGCGCGAGGCGGTCGACAACCCCGAACGCTACATCTTCAAGATCGCCAGCTCCGTGCTGGTCGACCGCCACCGGCACGAGCTGGCCCGCGGGCTTGGCCTGCACGACGCGCTGGACGGCGATTTCCAGCTGGCCGACGAGCTCTCGCCCGAGCGCACCCTGATCGGCCGGCAGGAGCACGCCCGCGCCATTTCGGCGCTGCAGGCCCTGCCCCCGCGCGCCCGCGCCGCCTTCACCCTGCACCGCTTCGAGCACATGACCTATGCGGCGATCGCCCAGCGGATGGGGATTTCCATCAATGGCGTCAAACACTTGATCGCCCGCGCGCTCGAGCGGCTGAACGAACAGGTGGGCCAGCCATGACCCAGGCGCCGCAGTCCGAGCCGAAGACCATCGAGGCCGCCGCCGCCGACTGGCTGGCGCTGGCCAGGTCCGGCCGCCTGACCCCGGCGCAGGCGCGCGAGCTGGAGGCCTGGCTCGCCGCCGACGTCGAGCACCGGCTGGCCTACCAGTCCATGCAGGACACCTGGCGCCTGTTCGGCGAGCTGGAGGACGATCCGGCCGTCATGGAGGTCCGCGAGTGGGCCCGCAAACGCTACAACCGCCCGGTCCAGATGCGCTTCGCCGCCGCTATCGCCGCCGCCGCCGTGCTGGCGGGCGGCTGGTGGAGCTGGTGGGCCTCGACGCCCGCGCCGCTGCCGCCCGAGATCGTCGCGGCCGCCGCCGAAAACCCGGCCCAGGCGATCAGCACCGGCGTTGGCCAGACCACGACCGCCAGCCTGTTCGACGGCTCGGTCGTCACGCTCGACACCGACTCCTCGCTGGTGGCGCGCGAGGTCGGCGGCATCCGCCTGGTCGAGCTGAAGAAGGGCCGCGCCTTCTTCAAGGTCGCCCATGACGCCAGCCGCCCGTTCAAGGTGCTGGCCGCCGGCCGCACGGTGACCGCCACGGGCACGGCCTTTTCGGTTCGCGCGGAACCCGGCGCCTATCAGGTCACCCTGGTCGAGGGCTCGGTCACGGTGGAATCCCCGCGCGGCCGCATCCTGCCCGGCCAGGAGAAGAAGCTCACCCCCGGCTGGTCGCTGAAGGCCGACGCCGGCGGCGGCCTGGCGGTCGAAAAGATCAACGTCACCGCCGACACCAGCTGGCGAACCGGGCGCCTCACCTTCCAGGACGAGCCGCTGGGCCAGGCCGCGGCCGAAATGAACCGCTATTCGAAGCGCAAGCTCGTGGTCGATCCGGGCGTCGCGGCCACGCCGATCCTGGGCGTCTTCCCCAACGGCGATGTCGAAGCCTTCGCCCGCGCGGCGGAGGCCACGAAGATTGCAAGCGTCGCCTTTGAGGACGATGCTCGCATTGAACTTGCGCCGCCAAATAAAAATTCCGGCCCGGGCAATGTGCACAACATCGAAGGCGCTCCGTCTTCTTGAGCAGGGGGGAGCACGAAAACGCCCCCTGATCAGAAGGGGGAACTAAGACCGTGCGCCACTCACGCCCAAATACCGCCCAGCGCCTGATGTGCGGCGCGGCCGCCGTCGCCATCCTGTCGTTCGCGGGCGCCGCCCAGGCCGAAGAGGCGAAGGCCTTCAGCATCCAGCCGCAATCGCTATCGACGGCGCTCGCCGAATTCGGCGCCCAGAGCGGCCATCCGGTGATGGCCCCGATGACCCTGCTGGACGCCAAGACCACGCGCGGCTTTTCCGACTCCGCCGAACCCACGATCGCGCTCGCCCAGCTGCTCGACGGCACCGGCCTGACCTTCACGCGCAGCGGCGACACCTTCGCCATCGTGAGGGCCTCCGACCCCCAGTCGGGAAGCGCCGCGGGGGACGGCGCTGACCAAGGGACGGTCCAGGCGCTGATCGTCACCGCGCAGAAGCGTGAGGAAGACATTCAGGATGTGCCCATCGCGATTTCGGCCTTTACGCAGGAAGACCTGACGCGCTCTCAGGTGGCGGGCGGTCCGGACCTGATGACCCAGGTCCCGAACATGACGTTCACAA
>CAMLKO010000261.1 GCA_946480495.1 uncultured Caulobacteraceae bacterium | reverse complement strand
TGAGCGCCTCCGACCCCCAGTCCGGAAGCGCCGCGGGGGACGGCGCTGACCAGGGGACCGTCCAGGCGCTGATCGTGACCGCTCAGAAGCGCGAAGAAGCGATCCAGGACGTCCCGATCGCCATCTCGGCCTTCACCGAAAAGTCGCTGCAGGAACAGAAGATCGAAGGCGGTTTCGACCTCCTGAAAGCCATCCCGAACGTCACCTTCTCGAAGAACAATTTCACCAGCTACAACTTCTCGATTCGAGGTATCGGCACGAAGGCCGTCTCGGCCACGACCGACCCGGGCGTCGCCGTCAGCTTCAACAACATCGCTCTCATCCAGAATCGCCTGTTCGAGCAGGAGTATTTCGATGTCGAGCGGGTTGAGGTGCTGCGCGGACCTCAGGGCACCCTGTATGGCCGCAACGCCACGGCCGGCGTGATCAATGTCATCTCCGCCAAGCCTAATCTCCACGAGTTCGACGGCTGGATAAAGGGAGAGGTCGGCAACTATCACACCAAGCGCGTGTCGGCGATGGTCAACGTACCGTTGGTTGACGACAAGCTCGGCATCCGCATTGCCGGCGCGCTGACGGATCGGCAGGGCTATGACTACAACCTCACCACTCACAACGCGGTGAATGGCCGTGACCTATGGTCGGGCCGCGTCACCGTCGCCTTCAACCCTACTGATAACGTCCGCACGAACCTCATTTGGGAGCGCTTCAACGAAGACGACAACCGGTCGCGTACGGGAAAGCAGCTTTGCCGGCGTGATCCAGGGCCAGACGCGATTGGGAATACTTCACTCCATACAGAACCGCTTTGGCTTAATGGTCGATACATTGATTACGACCCTTATAGAAAGTCTCTATTTTCCCAAGGGTGCAAACCGGTCTCGCTCTATGACAACAGGGCCTTCGACACGCCCAATGGCTTGGCGCTCCCCTTTGTCTGGGTGCCGCAGCTTATGGCGAGCCTGTGGACGCCTCACATCGGCCAGGACGGCAATGGCGTTGCGCTCCTTGACACCGGCGATCCCTATGGCGGGCGACGACAGTCCACCAACATGCGGGAGATCGCATCCGTACGCGATCCGATCTACCGCGCCAGGGCGGACCTTCTAGAGCTCAACGCGGAAATCGGCATCGGCGAGGGCCTGACCTTCTATTCCCAGACCGCTTACGACAAGGACCAGGTCTATTCGTTTCAGGACTACAATCGGTTCAACACGGACCCGATTATCGCAGACACGTCAACCTGGGCGGGAACCGACTGGTTCAACGGCCCGCACGATTATTCCCATTTGGCGCCGGGCGGATACTTCTGCGATCCTCAGATAGGCTGCACCAACAAAATGGCCGGCTTCGACATTTCGAAGGCGGATGCGGAGCAATTTACCCAAGAATTTCGATTGCAATCCGATTTCGATGGCCCGTTAAACTTCAGCGCCGGCGCCAACTACACCCACTTCAAGGTGCTTGCCGACTACTACGTGATGTACAATCTGATCACACTGCTGGCGCTGACGCCCCCTTACAACAACTCACCGCCGGAATCCCCCATAAATCCGGAAGCCCGTCAGTTCCCGTGCAACAGGTCGGGCTGGTTGGGCGATGTCGTCGGGCAGGTGGATTATAGCGACCCCGCCGCAATATGTCCCTACGTCGATCCAAACCCGATCGAGTCGATGGACGGCGAAGGCCATAACTATTTCCGTAGCAAGAACCCGTATCGGCTCAAGTCGTCGGCGGTCTTTGGTGAGCTGTACTGGAAAGCGACCGACGCTCTGAAAGTTACGGCCGGGCTCCGATACACAGACGACCGCAAGACCTTCATTCCCGTCCCCACCCAGGTCTTGTTGTCTCGCGGCTCGATCAGCGGCGGCGCTGTCAACAAGGGTTATCCCGAGAGCCCCCCGATCAAGCAACACTGGGGCGAATGGACGGGCCGCCTCGGCGTCGACTGGAAGCCGGATCTGAGTCTCACCGACCAGACGATGGTCTACGCCTTCTATTCCCGAGGCTACAAGGGAGGCGGAGCGAACCCGCCGATCCCGGGTTTCGCCACCAAGGAGCAGGATCTTCAGCAGCTGATCGATATGAACGCCGATCCGTTCTGGAGTTCTCCGTCCATGCTGCAGTATCTGCCGGTCCTTCCGAGGCCGGAGCGGGGCTACTCGGAGACGTTCAAGCCGGAGTTCGTGAACGCATTTGAGGTCGGCGCAAAGAACACCTTGATGGGCGGAGCGCTCACATTCAACGCCGACGCGTTCTTCTACGATTACAAGGACTACCAAGTCTCGCAAATCCGCGACCGGACGGCGGTGAACGAGAACTTCGACGCCACGATTTGGGGGTTGGAGTTCGAAACCGCGTTCGCGCCGAGCCGAAATTTCCAACTTGTCGCAAATCTGGGATACCTGGACACGCGGATCGCGAATGGCATGAAGTCAATCGACATCATGAACAGAACACAGAGCGATCCGAACTGGACGCTCGTCAAACCGTGGCTGCAGTACCCGTCGAACTGTATCGTGCCTACCGCCGTAGCGGAGGACTGGGCTCAAACGTGGGATTACGCCCAAAGCTATTGGTCGTTGTGCAACAGCATAGGCGGTCTCTTGGGGGCGCTCAGTGTTCCGCCGTATGATCCCGTTCTTCAGAAGGCATACGATCCGAGTGACTATCCCGAGGCGAACGGCGGCGCCGGTATCTATGCGGACCTCGGCGGCAATGAGCTTCCCAACTCGCCTCATTGGACGATGAACATCGGGGCCCAGTACGGGATCGAGTTTGTTCCGGGTTGGCGGGTGACCGTGCGGGGCGACGCCTACTGGCAGTCGCAGTCGTGGGCGCGGGTTTACAACGCCGTGAACGACAAACTGCACGGCTGGTACAACGCTAACCTGTCCGTCTGGTTTGAGCGGCCGGAGGACGATCTTAAGATCGAACTCTACGCCAAGAACATCCTGGATAAGACCCCGATCACCGACGCTTTCATCAACTCGGACGATACGGCGCTGACCACCAACGTTTTCGTGCTCGATCCCCGGCTGA
>CAMLKO010000260.1 GCA_946480495.1 uncultured Caulobacteraceae bacterium | reverse complement strand
TCGCTCTCGTCGAGGATGCCGACCAGCTTGCCGTGATCGACCACCGGCAGCTGGCTGATGTCGGCGGTGCGCATGCGGTTGTAGGCGGTGAGCAGGGTGTCGTCCGGCCCGATGGCAATCACGCCGCCTTCGGAGAAGTCGCGGGCGATCAGGTCGCGCAGGTCGCCGTGGCGCGGCCGGTCCTCGAAGCCGTGGGCGGCGACCCACATGTCGTTGAACATCTTGGTCAGGTACTTCGAGCCGGTGTCGCACACCAGGCTGACCACGCGCTTCGGTTCGGTCTGTTCGCGGCAATACCGCAGCGCCGCGGCCAGCAGCGTGCCGGTGGACGAGCCGCCCAGGATGCCCTCCTTCTCCAGCAACAGGCGCGCGGTCTCGACGCTCTCGCGGTCGGGGATGGAGTAGGCCTTCGCCACCAGGTCCATCTGGGCGTTGGCGGGGATGAAGTCCTCGCCGATGCCCTCGACGATCCAGCTGCCCGCCTCGCCGTAGGTCCCGGTGGTCACATAGTCGTAGAGGATCGAGCCCTTCGGATCGGCCAGCACCATCTGCGTCTTCGGCGACACCCGCTGCATGAAGCGCCCGATACCCGTCAGCGTGCCGCCGGAGCCGACGCCGACGACCACCGCGTCCACGTTGTGGCCCATCTGCTCCCAGATCTCCGGGCCGGTGGTGGTCTCATGCGCCGCCGGGTTGGCCGGGTTCTCGAACTGGTTGACGTAGAGCGCGCCGGTCTGCTGGGCGATGGTCTGGGCCATGTCCTGGTAGTACTCGGGGTCTCCCTTGCCGACGTCGGAACGGGTGATGCGCACGTCCACGCCCATGGCCCGCAGGTGCAGGATCTTCTCGCGCGCCATCTTGTCGGGGACGACGAGGATGAGCTTGTAGCCCTTCATCACCGCGACCTGGGCCAGCCCCAGCCCGGTGTTGCCGGCTGTCGCCTCGATGATCGTCCCGCCGGGGTTCAGCCGCCCGTCGCCCTCCGCCGCCTCGATCATCGAGCGGGCCACCCGGTCCTTGATCGACCCGCCGGGGTTCTGGTTCTCCAGCTTCAGGAACAGCCGGCAGGGACCCGTGTCGATGTGGGCTGCCTCGACCATCGGCGTGCGGCCGATGAGGTCGAGCGACGAATGCGCGATGGGGGGCAGCTCGGGGGTCTTGTCTGTCATGGCAGCTTACCGGCCAGAAACGCATCAAGGTTCCCGCCGGTAAACAGAAATCCCCGCACCCCGGCCCGCTCGGCGGCCTCAAGGTCGCTGTCCTTGTCGCCGATCAGGATCACGTCGGCCGGATCGAGCGACCATTCCTCGAGCGCGCGCAGGATCATGCCGGGGTTGGGCTTGCGGTCCGGATGGTCGGGGTGGCGCAGGGCCTCGTCCTCGGCTTCGGGGTGATAGGGGCAGAAGTAGATGGCGTCGAAGTGGGCGCCCTCGGCCGCGAGATCGGCCTGCATCTGGTCGTGCAGGGCGTGCATCGAGGCCTCGTCGTAGTAGCCGCGCCCGATCCCCGACTGGTTGGTGGCCACGATCGCCAGCACGCCGGCGTCGTTGCAGCGGCGCACCGCCCGCTTGGCGCCGGCGATCCATTCGAGCTTGTCGATGTCATAGACATAGCCGTGGTCGACGTTCAGCACGCCGTCGCGGTCGAAGATCACGGCTCTGCGGCGGTGGGCGGCCATGTGGATAACCTAGCGGCGCAGCCCGCCTTCGCCTAGAAGCCGCGATAATGGGTAGCGCCGCCGCCGACGCCCGCGAGGTCCGCGACCAGCTGAAGGGCTGGCTGCTGGAACGCGCCTATCCGCTGTGGGCGACTGTGGGGCGTGACGGCGGCTTCTACGAAAAGATCGCGCTGGACGGCGCGCCCGTGGAAGCGCCCCGCCGCGCCCGGGTGGCGACGCGGCAGACCTACGCCTACGCGGTGGCGGGCGAACTGGGCTGGAGCGGCCCGTGGCGCGAGGTGGTCGAGTGGGGCCTCGGCGTCCTGACCGGACGCTACCTGCGTCCAGACGGCCTCTTCCGCGTGCTGGTCTCGCCCGCCGGCGAGCCGCTGGACGAGACGCCCGCGCCCTACGAGCAGGCGTTCGCCATGCTGGCGCTTTCGGCGGCGCACGAGGCGCTGGGCGCCGACCGCGGTTTCGAGGCGATCGCCGTGCGCACGCGCGAGGCGTTGAAGGCGCTCCACGGGCGTCCGGACGGCGGCTTTTTCGACCACCTGCCGCACGAGGCGCCGCTTCGCGCCAACCCCCACATGCACCTCTTCGAGGCGGCCCAGGCCTGGACCGCCGTGGGCTCGGACCCCGGCTGGCGGGAGATGGCGGGCGGCATCGGCCGGCTCGCGGTCGAACGCATGATCGATCGGCGGACCGGCGCGCTCTGCGAACTCTTTGATGACGATTGGCGCCCGGTGGAGGGCGCGGACGTCGAGCCCGGTCACCAGTTCGAATGGGGCTGGCTGCTGCTGCGTTTCGGCGCGAAGGACGAGGCGCTGCGGCTGATCGACGTCGCCGAAACCCACGGCGTCGACGCGAGGCGCGGCGTCGCCTTCAACAGCCTCTGCGCCGATCTGAAACCGCGCGATGAGAGCGCTCGCCTCTGGCCGCAGACGGAGCGGCTGAAGGCCGGCGTGGCCGCGGCCCTGGAGACCGGAGAGGATCGCTACTGGACGATGGCGGCAAACGCAGGCCGAGGTCTGCAGAAGTATCTGGCGACGGACGTTCCCGGACTCTGGCGGGATCGCATGAACGCCGATGGCGCCTTCGTCGATGAGCCCGCGCCGGCCAGCTCATTCTACCACATCGTTGGCGCGATCCTGGACCTGGACCGGGCGCTCTCCTAGCGGCCCTCGGCCTTCAGCGCTTCGGCGATGGCCTTGACCTCCTCGGCTCGGTCCAAGGGACAGACCAGCACTGAATCGCCATCGACGATGATCGCCAATCCTTCGACGCCGATGGCGGCGACCAGCGGGCCATCGGTGCGGATCAGGCTGTTCTTCACGTCCACCAGCCGCGTCTCGCCAGTGACGACGTTGCCGTTGGCGTCCGGCTCGCCCGCTTCCCGTAT
>CAMLKO010000259.1 GCA_946480495.1 uncultured Caulobacteraceae bacterium | reverse complement strand
GGGAGAGAAGCATGCGCGCGTTTCTGGCTCTTACGGCGCTCGCGGCGGCGTTCACCGGCGGCTCCGCCTCGGCCGCGCCTTCGGTCGAGATCAAGGATGCGGTCGCCCGCGTCGTCGTGATCCCGGAGGATCGGCCCGACGTGAAGGTCGAATTCCTCACCGCCAACCGCGCGCTGCCGCTGGTCGTCAGCCGGGTGGGCGAGCGCACGGTCATCGACGGCAACCTGCGCTACTCCAAGATCCGCAACTGCCTTTCGCTCAACGGCCGCACTTCGGTGCAGGTGACGGGCGTCGGCCGCGTCGACTGGGCCAACATGCCCCAGGTCGTCATCCATACCCCGCGCAACGTCAACGTCGCCGCGGGCGGGGCGGTGTTCGGCAGCGTCGGACGCAGCAGCAGCCTCACCTTCGCCAACGCCGGCTGCGGCGACTGGACCGTCGCCAACGTCAACGGGCCGCTGGTGGCGCGTCAGGCGGGTTCGGGCGATCTGCGCGCCGGCTCGGCCGGATCGGCCGACGTTCGCATCGCCGGTTCGGGGGACGCGAACCTGGGCGCGGTGGCTGGCCAGTTGAACGCCGAGATCGCCGGGTCGGGCGACGTCCACGCCGCCTCGATCAATGGCGACTTCAAGGCCCGCATCGCCGGATCCGGCGACGTGTCGGTCGACGGCGGCCGCGCTCGCGCCATGCAGGCCTCGGTCGCGGGCTCGGGCGATGTCGCTTTCGGCGGCGTCGCCGACAGCCTGGAAGCGCGCATCATGGGCTCGGGCGACGTCACGGTCGGGCGCGTCACCGGCCCCTTCCGCAAGTCCGTCATGGGCTCCGGCGAGGTCCGCATCGGCCGATAACGAAAACGCCCCGGAGGGAGCCTCCGGGGCGCGTCCGTAAAGTGGGTCGGCGTTCCTAGTGGAACAGGCCCGCCATTCCCGCCAGCCCGCTCAGGCTTGGGCCGCGGTGCTCGCGTTCGCGCAGCGTGCCGCTCCAGCTGTAGGTGACGCCCAGCGTGAAGCTGTCGGTGGTCAGGTCGAAGTCGTTGATGTCGCCGTGGTCGTACTCGGCGTAGAAGCTCACCGGCGTGCTGCTGAGCTGGTATTCGGCCCCCAGCCCGCCGCGCCAGCCGCTGACGTCCGCGCCGCTGCCGCTGGCGGTGACGTAGCCCAGGCTGGCGTAGACGTCGAAGTTGTCGTTGATGAACGCCGCGCCGTTGGCCTGGGCGGCCCAGCCGTCGACGTCGAACTCGTCGTCCTTGAAGTAGCCCAGCGCCCCGCCGATGTTGGAGTTGGGCAGGAAGGCCTGGCCTTCCACGCCGGCGTTCCAGATCGTGCCGCCGACGTCGGCCGCGCCGACGAAGACGCCGAGCTTGCTGTTCTCCGTCTCGCGATAGAGGTGCGCGTTGCCGCTGATCAGCGTGTCGTCGGCGACGTTGTCGGAATCGGTCCAGCTCAGGTCGCCGTCGAACTGGAAGGCGAAGGAGTCGTTCACGGGCGCGACGACGGCGCCGAACAGGTCGTACCAGTTGTTGTGGTCGTCAAAGCCCGCAACGTCGACCTTGCTGTAGGTCGCCGAGGCGCCGACGTAACCTTGGGCGAGGGCGGGTGCGGCCGCCAGGGCGGCGACGGCCATCGCGGTCGCGAACAGGACTTTTCTCATCGGGTTTCCCCCTCCGTTGCTGAAGCCGACACTGGCCGTCCCAACGCGGCGCGAGACATCTGGCTCCAGGGTGCGCGAGGGTGGTGGGAGTCGCCCTAATCGTATGTAAACGGATGTGACCATCCGGCCACAGTCAGCGGATGGGCGTACAAGGCGTCGCGCCGCCTCCTCTACGCTTGACGCAGGTGACTCCGGCGGGTAATAGCCGCGCCTCTGTTGGATCGGCTGTGCGCCTTGAGTTTTCTTGGGGCGCAGACGCGGTTCGCGGAACGACCTGTGCGGCGCCCCTGGCGCCAGATCGGGAACCGGGCCCTCGCGGAGTTTTCGCGCGGGCCTCAATCGTTTTTGCGGGCTTACGCGTACCGGCTCACCCGAAAGGTGATCCGGGTCGGTCTTTGAAATGGTCGAGAACACGCGGGCGGGCCGCCGTCTGTAGGGAAACTGAGAGCGATATGGATCGTCAGAACATCCGCATCCGGCTCAAGGCCTTCGATCACCGCGTGCTGGACCATTCCACCCGCGAGATCGTGAACACGGCCAAGCGCACGGGCGCCACCGTCAGGGGACCGATACCCCTGCCCACGCTCATCGAAAAATTCACCGTCAACCGCTCGCCGCACATCGACAAGAAGTCGCGCGAGCAGTTCGAAATCCGCACGCACAAGCGCGTGCTCGATATCGTCGACCCCACCCCGCAGACCGTGGACGCGCTGATGAAGCTCGACCTGTCCGCCGGCGTGGACGTCGAGATCAAGCTCTAAGGGGACCGCCATGCGTACCGGCGTGATCGCCAAAAAGCTGGGCATGACGCGCTTCTTCGATGAAGCAGGTCAGCATGTGCCCGTGACCGTGCTCAGCCTCGAAGGCTGCCAGGTCACCGGCCAGCGCACGAAGGAGAAGGACGGCTACGTCGCCCTTCAGCTCGGCGCCGGGGCCAAGAAGCCCAAGAACACCTCCAAGGCCATGCGCGGCCACTTCGCCAAGGCCGCCGTCGAGCCCAAGCGCGTCGTCGCCGAGTTCCGCGTCGCCGAGGACAACCTGATCGACGTGGGCGCGGAAATCACCGCCGACCACTTCGTCGCCGGCCAGAAGGTCGACATCCAGGGCGTCACGGTCGGCAAGGGCTTCGCCGGGGCCATGAAGCGCTGGAACTTCTCCGGCCTTCGCGCCACCCACGGTGTTTCGGTCTCCCACCGCTCGCACGGTTCGACCGGCAACCGCCAGGATCCGGGCCGCACCTTCCCGGGCAAGAAGATGGCCGGCCACCTCGGCCAGGAAACCGTCACCACCCTCAACCTCACCATCTGGAAAGTGGACGCCGACCGCGGCCTGATCCTGGTGAAGGGCGCCGTTCCGGGCACGGAAGGCTCGTTCGTGAAGATCCGCGACGCGGTGAAGGCCAAGGCTCC
>CAMLKO010000258.1 GCA_946480495.1 uncultured Caulobacteraceae bacterium | reverse complement strand
TCGTCGAGGGCGTGATAGCCCTCGGCGGTCATCGGCACTTTTTCCATTGGCGGATGTAGCTCGTTCGCCCTGTTGAGTTTTCCGGCCGCGGGCGCAGGCGTCCGGGGGCATCGAGTCTAGTCTGGCGCGCGGTGAAACTCAAGATCGGTGCTGCAATGCAGCGCAATCTCGCCTTGACCCTGCCACGAGGGCGTGGGGAAATTCTACCTCAAGTTCGGGGAAGGCAATGGTCTCAAGGCTCGCCGCTTTCGTCGCGGCCGCTCTCCTGCTCGCATTGACGCCGGTCGCGGCCGCCGCCGCGCCGCCGCTGGAGGCCTACGGCAAGCTGCCGGGCGTTTCGCAGGCCGCGCTGTCCCCCTCGGGCAAATACTACGCCGTCGTGGGCGAGGTGCTGGGCGAGCGCCGGGTGGTGGTCGCCGAGGTGGGCGGCAAGCCGGTGCTGACCGCGCCGGTGGGCGACGAGAAGGTGCGCGACATCCTGTGGGCGGGCGACGACCACCTGCTCGTGTTCGCGAGCCTGGCGACCAACCTGGGACCGCGCTTCGCGCTGCTGAAGTACGAGGTCGGCCAGCTGCTGGTCCTCAACATCAAGACCCAGAAGAACTTCTGGGCGCTCAGCGAGGGCGTGAACGGCAGCGGGGTGTGGGGCTTCTACGGCATCCGCTATGTCGACAAGCACTGGTACGCCTACCTCGGCGGCATCAAGCGCACGGTGTCGCCGACCTCGAACCGGGTGCTCTACCTCGACAACAGTCCCGACCTGTTCCGCGTCGACCTCGATTCCGGCGAGACGCGGGTGCTGGCCGAGAACCAGGGGACCTACTCGGCGCGCAGCTGGTCGATCGGGCGCGACGGCAGGATCGAGGCGGTCCTCGACTACGACCAGAAGACCGGCCACTGGGAGATCAGCCCGCCCGGCAAGCCGCCGATCGTGCAGGGGACCGATGCGCTGGGCGACACGCTGCTGGCGGGCATCGGACGGTCCTGGGGCACCATCGTCTATCGCGAGCGCGACCCGGACGGCGAGGACGCCTGGAAGGAGCTGCGGCTGGACACCGGCCAGTCGCTGACCCTGTTCAAGGGCGTGCGCATCGCCGAGCTGTTCCACGACCCCTGGACGGGGCTGTGGGTCGGCTACCAGCGCGACGCCGACCACCCGGACAACCGCTTCTTCGACGAGTACGCGGGCGACCGCGTGCAGGCCGCCGAGCTCGCCTTTCCCGGCCAGACGGTGCGGGTGAAGTCGTGGGACCTGCTGTTCGACCGCATCATCGTCCAGACCGAAGGCGCCGAGGACAGCGGCACCTGGTGGATGGTCGACATCAAGACCGGCAAGGCCGATGAGATCGGCCGCTCCTATCCGAAGGTGCATTCAGCCGACGTCGCGCCCACGCGGATGGTGAGCTGGACGACCGCCGACGGGCTCGACGAGGCGGGCGTGCTGACCCTGCCGCGCGGCAAGGAGGCCAAGGGGCTGCCGCTGCTGGTGCTGCCGCACGACGGGCCGGCGCAGCGGGACTATCCGCAGTTCGACTGGATCGCCCAGGCCTTCGCCGCCCAGGGCTATGCGGTCTTCCAGCCCAACTTCCGCGGCTCGGAAGGCTACGGCGCGGACTTCCGGCGCGCGGGCGCCGGCGAGTGGGGCCGCAAGATGCAGACCGACATCTCCGAGGGCGTGGCAGAGCTCGCCAGGCAGGGGATCGTCGACCCCAAACGCGCCTGCATCATGGGCATCGGCTACGGCGGCTATGCGGCGCTGGCGGGGGTGATGCTGCAGCAGGGGCTCTACCGCTGCGCTGTCGGGGTGAACGCGATCACCGACCTGTCGAAGATGCACTTCTACCTGACCTACAAGGCCGGCCGGGTCGGCGCGGCCCTGCGCAACTTCCGCGCCGAGACCGGAACCGACGACGCGCTGGCGGCCGTCTCCCCCGTGCGCCACGCCGCCCAGGCAAGCGCCCCCATCCTGCTGATCCACGGCGAGGACGACACCGAAATCCCCATCGAGCAGGGCCGCGCCATGGAAAAGGCCCTGAAGTCCGCCGGCAAGCCCGTCGAGTTCGTCGACCTCCCCGGCGAGGACCACTGGTTGTCGCGCGACGATACGCGGCTGCAGATGCTGCGCTCGGCGGTCGCCTTCGTGGAGAAGCACGACCCGCCCGATTGAGCGGCGTCGAAAAAAGAGCCGCGCAAACCCGGATGGGTCAGCGCGGCTCCATGCCCCTCTTTCAGCCCACGCTCAGAGGATGAAGTCGCCGGAACTCAGCGCAACGTTGCCGTTCAGGTCGATTTGCAGATCGGCCGTGGTGTCGCCGTTCACGTCGGCCCAGACGTGGGTGACGCCCGCCCCGCTGTCGTAGTGCCAGGTGACGCTGTTGGCCTGCACCGCGTTGGTGTCGGCCGCCACGAAGGTGAAGGCCTGGTCGTTCAGCACCGCCGTATTGGCGTCGATGGCCGACAGGTTGATCTTGTCCGTGCCATGGACGAAGTCGGCGATGGTGTCGCCGGTGTCCTTCACATCCAGATAGACGAAGGTGTCGCCATCCGATCCGCCGGTCAGCGTATCGGCGCCGTAGCCACCCACGATGGTGTCGATGCCGTTGCTCCCAGTGATCGAGTCGTTGCCGCTGCCGCCGTACAGGGTGTCCCCATCATTGTTGCCGTTCAGGCCATCCGATCCCGAACCGCCGTAGATGGTATCGTCGCCGCCACCGCCATTGATGGTGTCGTTCCCGCCGCCGCCGTAAAGCGTATCGTTGCCGTTGGTGCCAGCCGCCGACAGATTTTGGCTCGCGGAGTTGCCCAGCGAGTCGAAGTCGTTCGGATCGCCAGTACCCGTGTAGACCGGCGGCGGCGTCGGTGTCGAAGCCTCCGCGACATTGGAGACCGTGACGGCGATCGACTGCGCGTCGGTAAGGCTGCCGCCGTCTGTGACGGTCACCTGGACGTCGTAGACGTTGTCGTGGCCGGAATCGCCCGGGTTCTCGTAATCAGGCGCGGAGACGAAGCTGAGCGCCCCCGTGGTCCCGTCGACCTGGAACAGCGACGCGTCGGCGCCGCCGGAGATGGTGT
>CAMLKO010000257.1 GCA_946480495.1 uncultured Caulobacteraceae bacterium | reverse complement strand
CGCAGTTCGAAGACCGAGCCTCCCGGTCCCGTCGAAGCCAGCGTCAGGTCGCCGCCGTGGCCCTGCGCCAGCTCGCGCGCGATGGCGAGGCCAAGGCCCGTGCCACCCCTCCGGCCGGAACCGACGAACGGCTGAAAGAGCCGGCTCAGCGCCTTCTCCAGCACGCCCGGGCCATCGTCGGCCAGCCGGATGATGCTGTCGCCGTTGTCGCTTGTCAGCGTCGCCGTCACGCATCCGGGGCGGCCCGCGCCCTCGATGGCCTCGCGGGCGTTGCGCAGCAGGTTCAGCAGGATGCGGTGCAGCTGGTCGGGGTCGGCGCGGACCTGGGCGGTCCTGGCGATATCGGTCTCCAGCCGCACGCCGCCGGGCGACAGACCCGCGTCTTCGGCCGCGTCCTGCAGGACGGGCAACAGCGGCAACAGCCGCGCGTCGGGGGCAGGCTCCTGGGTCTTGCCGTAGGCCAGCACGTCGGAAGCCAGCGTCACCGCCCGGTCGAGCGCGCGTTCCAGCCGGGGCAGCGCCTGCGTCACGTTGGGATCCCCGGACTGGGCCAGCCGCTCGGAGGCGATCTGGGCGCTGGTCAGCATGTTGCGAAGGTCGTGATTGATCTTGGCCACCGCCTCGCCGAGCTGGGCGAGCCGCGCGCGGGAGTTCAGGGCGGCCACGAGATCGGCCTGCATGCGGTCGAGCTCCGCCTCGGCGCGGCCGATCTCGTCGGCGCGGCCCGAGAGCTCGATGCGCGCCTTCGGGTCCTCGGGGTCGGCGCGGAAGCGCTCCATGGCGCGGGTGATCCGCTGCATGGGCCGCACCAGGAAGGCGTTCAGCGACAGATAGACCAGCGTCCCGGCCAGCGCCGCCACGAAGGCCATGACGCCCAGCAGGCGGAACAGGTACTTCCAGAGCTCGCGCCGCAAGGGTTCGTCGGGGGTGACGATCTCCACGAAATCGCCGGAGCGGAAGCGGGGCTCGGAAATCACGCGCACCATCTGGCCCGGACTGCCGGACAGGGTGCGGAAGGGCGCGGATATCCACGACTGCGGGTTCTGTTCGCGCAGGTCGACGAGGTAGGGCGTGCGCATGGTGCGCGGCGCGGCCAGCACCAGGCGGCGCATGCCGTCCTCCTGGATCGCCACCGAGACGACGCCCGCCCCCTCCAGCAGCTGGGAAGACAGCCGGCGGGTGACCTTGCCGTTGGGCGAGGACTCGGTCGCCAGCGACGCCAGTTCCGCGGCCCGCACCCGGTCGAGCAGCCACTGCTCCTCGAAGGCGGCCAGCGCCGGCGGCAGGATCAGGGCGCCCGCCAGCGTGACGAACAGAGCGGTGAGGACAAGCAGACGCGCCGACAGGCCGCCGGGCCAGAAGAGGCGGCGGTCGCCCCGCTTGGTCGGCTGCTGCGCCTGGGGGTCGGCCATGGCTAAACCGTTACTTCACGCCAGCCGCTTCAGCAACGAGACGAGCCGCCGCGTGCGTGGCGAAAACAGGATGGGCGTATACCACTGCCCCGCCAAGCGCTTCACGATCTCGCCGCGCGTCGGATAGGGCGCGATGTACCCCGCGAGCTTCGAAAGCTTCACCCCCGCGGACATCGCGAGCGCGAGCGGCTGGATCAGGTCGCCGGCGTCCTTGCCCACGATCGCCGCGCCCAGGATGGCGCCCTTGCGGTCGGTGATCAGCTTGCCGAAGCCGCGGGTGTCGGCCTCGGTCTGGGCGCGGTCGTTGTGCTCGAAGGACTGGGTGATGACGCGGATGTCCTCGCCATGCCTGGCGCGGGCCTCGGTTTCGGTAAGACCCACCACCGCCAGCTCCGGGTCGGTGTAGGTGACGCGCGGAACCACCAGCCGCTCCACATTCACCGGCGAGGCGAACAGCGCCCGGCGGACGAAGAGCGCGGCATGGGCGCCGGCGGCGTGGGTGAAGGCCGGGCGGCCGGTCACGTCGCCGATGGCGAACACGCGGCGATTGGTGGTGCGCAGCGAGCGGTCGGTGCGGATGCCGGTCTCGTCGTAGGCGATCCCGGCCCGCTCCAGGTCCAGGCCCTCCACGTTCGGCGCGCGGCCGGCGGCGATGAGGATCGGCCCGCCTTCGATACGCTTGATCCGCGCGTTTTCACGCAGCGCGACCCCGTCGGCCTTCAGCTGTTCAAGGACAACGGCCGCCAGGTCGGGATCTTCGCGCGGCAGGGCCCGGTCGGCTTCGAGGATGGTCACCTTCGAGCCCAGCCGAGCGAAGGCCTGTCCGAGTTCCAGCCCGATAGGTCCGCCCCCGATGACGAGCAGGGTCTTGGGCAGCGCCTTCAGATCGAAGATTGTCTCGTTGGTGAAGTAGCTCGCCTCCTCCAGGCCCGGGATCGGCGGGACCTTGGGGCGCGAGCCGGCGGCGATGACGATCTTGCGCGCGGTGACGCGAACGCTGTCGCTCTCGACCGTGCGGCGGCCGGCGAAGCGGGCGGCCTCGCGGACGACGGTGACGCCGAGGCCTTCGAACCGCTCCTGGCTGTCGACGGGGGCGATGGTTTCGATGGTCGAGCGGACGTGGGCGATGGCGCGCTTGAAGTCCCAACCCTTGGCGGCCGCCGCGATCAGCGCCTTCGACGGCACGCAGCCGAAATTGAGGCAATCGCCGCCCATCTCGCCCTTCTCGAAGAGCACGACGGAGAGGCCGAGCTGGGCCGCTCCGGCGGCGACGGAAAGGCCGCCCGAGCCGGCGCCGATGACGGCGAGGTCGGCGCGCAGTTTCTTTGTCATGCAGACCGGTATCGGCGCACGATGCGCAGCGCCGTCGGGATCATGGCCAGGCACGCCAGGCCGATCAGCGGCAGCAGGATGCGCGGCTCGGTGATGATGTGCAGGTCCGGCTCGCCGTCGCGCTCGAAGACGGTCCCCAGTCCCGATCCGAGGAAGGCATAGACGAACGAACCCGGCGCCATGCCGATGAAGGAGGCGGTCACGAAGGTGCGCGTGGAAACCTCGGCCAGGCCCGCCGCGACGTTGATCAGCAGCAGCGGCGCGACCGGGATGATCCGCAGCGTGAACAGGTAGGAGAAGGCGTCCTTCCGGAACCCCTCGGCGAGCTTTCCGACGATGGGCCC
>CAMLKO010000256.1 GCA_946480495.1 uncultured Caulobacteraceae bacterium | reverse complement strand
GCGCCGCTGTCGGCCTGCTTGGCGACCTGGGCCTTCTGCTTGGCCCAGTAGGCCGCGCCGCTGTCCGGCTTGAAGAGGGTGCGGGGCTCGCCCTCCTTCGTCGCCACCGCGAAGACGTTCCCCGCCGGGTCGTAGATCAGCCGGTCGCCGTTGGGCCGGGTGATGGTCTCGGCGCCCTTCGGCGGATGCTCGATGAAGGCGTAGGCCTTGCGCGAGAAGTCCTCGGCCGAGGCGGCGCCGAACGCTTCGCCGTCGCGCTGGAAGTGGTAGTCGGCGTTGTCCTGCGCCGAATGCTTCGAGTTCGACGCCCAGATCGGCTTGCCGTCGACCAGCGGCGCGGGATCGTCGGCCTTCACGTCCACCGGGGCGGTCACCACCTCGGCCTTCGAGTGATCGCGCGCGGCCACCGCCGACGCCCCGCTGTCGCAGCCGAACAGCGCCAGCGCGCCCGCCATGGCCAGACAGCCCAGATATCCGGGTTTCATTGAGTTCCCCCTTGCCCTCAGGTTGTTGAGAACGAATAAAGAACAAACGTCGCCGTTTGTCCAGCGCCCCCAGTTCCCTTAGAAGTCCGGGCCGTGGAAAAGCGTGTTCTCCTCATCGTCGGCGGTGGAATCGCCGCCTACAAGGCGCTCGAGCTGACGAGGCTCCTGCGCAAGGCGGGCGTCGGCGTGCGCCCGATCCTGACCGACGCGGGCGCCCAGTTCGTCACCCCGCTGTCGCTGGGCGCGCTGTCGGAGGACAAGGTCTATTCCGACCTCTTCTCGCTGACCGACGAAGCCGAGATGGGCCACATCGAGCTGTCGCGCTCGGCCGACCTGGTGGTGGTCGCGCCCGCCACGGCCGACTTGATGGCCAAGGCCGCCAACGGGCTTGCCAACGACCTCGCCTCGACGACCCTGCTGGCCACCGACAAGCCGGTGCTGATGGCGCCGGCCATGAACGTGCGGATGTGGCAGCACCCCGCGACCGTCCGCAACCTCGAGCGGCTGAAGTCCGACGGCGTCCACTTCGTCGGCCCCGACGAGGGCCCGATGGCCTGCGGCGAGTTCGGACCCGGCCGCATGGCCGAGCCCCCGGCGATCTTCGACGCCGTCATGGCGCTCCTGGAGGGCGCCGCCCGCCCTTTAGCCGGTAGGCATATCGTGGTGACCGCCGGCCCCACGGCCGAGCCGCTCGATCCGGTGCGCGTGATCACCAACCGCTCAAGCGGCAAGCAGGGTTACGCTATATCATCCGCGCTCGCGACCCTTGGCGCCAAGGTGACGCTGGTCTCCGGTCCCACGGCGCTGCGGACGCCCGCCGGCGTGAACCGCATCGACGTCGAAACCGCCCTCCAGATGCTCGAAGCCGCTCAGGCCGCGCTCCCGGCCGACGCCCTGATCGCGGTCGCCGCCGTCGCCGACTGGCGCCCCGACGAGGCGTTCGGCGTGAAGCTGAAGAAGGGCAAGGACGGCCCGCCTTCCATCCGCCTGGTCGAAAACCCCGACATCCTGGCCACCCTCGCGCACGAAGGCCCCAACCGGCCCAAGCTCGTCGTCGGGTTCGCCGCCGAGACCCACGACGTCGAGGAGCACGCCCGCGCCAAGCTCGCGCGCAAGGGCTGCGACTGGATCGTCGCCAACGACGTCACCGAGCCCGGCGTCATGGGCGGAGCGGAAAACAGCGTGCTGATCATCTCCCGCGCCGGAACCGAGCGCTGGGAGCGGATGCCCAAGGAAGCCGTCGCCGGGCGGCTGGCTCAGAAGATTGCGGAGGCGCTTGCTTGAACCCCGTCGTTCCGATCATCCGCCTGCCGCACAACCCCGACCTGCCGCTTCCCGCCTATGAGACCGACGGCGCCGCCGGCATGGACCTGCGCGCCGCCGTGCCGGACGACGAGCCGATGGTGCTGAAGCCAGGCGCCCGGGCGATGGTCCCGACGGGCCTCTCCTTCGCCGTGCCGCGCGGCTTCGAGGCGCAGGTGCGCCCTCGCTCAGGTCTGGCGGCGAAGAACGGCGTCACCTGCCTCAACACGCCGGGGACCGTCGACAGCGACTATCGGGGCGAGGTGAAGGTGATCCTGATCAACCTCGGCGAAGAGGACTTCACCATCCGCCGCGGCGACCGCATCGCCCAGCTGGTCATCGCTCCGTTCGCCCGCGCCGAGTGGCGCGAGACCGGCAGCCTCGACGAGACCGGCCGCGGCGCGGGCGGTTTTGGTTCAACCGGGAAGTAGTCAGTTGGGCAGGACGTACGGAGCGAGCGCCAGGAAGCCCAGGAACCCCGTCGAAAACGCCAGCCCCGCGACCCACAGAAACGGCCGGATGACCTCGGCGGGATGGTCGACGGCGGCGCGCATGAGGCGGTTCCTTTAAAGCCTGTTAAAGCCAGAACACCCACAGTCACAAACGGTTGCAGCGCTAATTGACATCAGAGTGTCATGATTCGCCTTGAGGCAGATCAAGCGATTCGGGAGTTGACCATCCGCTTGCGCGGAACGGGCAAGCGCATCTTCGTGCCCTGCGGCGCGGCCGAGCCGCTCGCGCTTTACGACGCCTTCGCCGCCGAGCCGGAGCTGGCGGCCGGGCTCACCTTCATCGGCGCCCTGCTGCCCGGCGCCAACCGCCGCGACTGGGCCGCCCTGCACCCCGAGGCCCGCGCCGAGGGGACCTTCGTCTCCGCCGACTGGCGCGAGAGCTTCGAGGCCGGCCGGTTCGCGTTTCGGCCGCTGACCTATTTCCAGACCTACGGCTGGCTGGCGACGACGCCGCTCGACGCCGCCTTCTTCCACGTCAGCCCGCCCGACATCAACGACCGCTGCTCGTTCGGGGTGGCGGCGGACCTGTCGCGCGCGGTGGTCGGCCGCGAGGTCCTGAAGGTCGCGCTGGTCAACCGCCAGATGCCCAACACCCGCGGCCCCGGCACGCCGATGGAGACCTTCGACTTCGCCGTCGAGATCGACGCGCCGCTGGCCGAATACGACGCCGGAACGCTCGACCCCGCCTTCGACCGCATCTCCCAGACCATCGCCGAGCTGACGCCGGAGGGCGCAAGCGTCCAGTTCGGCCTCGGCAAGGCCGGCGTCGCGGCGCTGGCCGCGCTGGCCG
>CAMLKO010000255.1 GCA_946480495.1 uncultured Caulobacteraceae bacterium | reverse complement strand
CCGCGGGTCCAGTCGGCGACCGCCGCGGTCTATCGCGCCTTCGACGAGGCAGGCGCGAGAGGCTCCGCCGACTGCCCACCTCTGCCTGACCGTTTCGACAGCGCCGAGGATCTCGCCGTCTTCCTGAGCGTCTGCCGTAACGACCTGCAGCCGCCCGCCGTCGCCCTGAACCCCGTCATCGGCCAGGTCCTCGACACGCTGGCGTCCGAACCCGAAGTCCTGCTGGCCCGCATGAGCGGCTCGGGCGCGACCTGCTTCGCCCTTTGCGCGGGCGACATCGAGGCCGAGGGGCTGGCCGAGCGGCTGCAGGCGATGCGGCCCGGCTGGTGGATCCAGCGCTGCCGCCTGGGCGGCTGAAACGAAAACGGGGACCCGAAGGCCCCCGTCCCGCACGCTTTGCTTGAGGCAGGCTGCTACTCGTGCAGCGCTTCTCCATGCAGGGCCATGTCGAGGCCTTCGACTTCCTCGTCCTCGTCGACCCGGATCCCGGTGGTGAACTTGCAGATCATCAGGATCACGTAGGTGGCGATGGCGGTCCAGCCGATGGTGAAGACCACGCCGTAGACCTGCTTCATCAGGCTGGCGCCTTCGCCCAGCGAGTTGACGGTCGCGTCCGCCAGCACGCCGGTCAGCAGGGCGCCGATGATGCCGCCGATGCCGTGCACGCCGAAGGCGTCCAGGCTGTCGTCGTACTTCAGCAGGCGCTTGAGCCACACCGCCGAGAGGTAGCAGCCGACGCCGGCCGCCGCGCCCACGATCAGCGCGCCTTGAGCATTCACGAAGCCCGAGGCCGGGGTGATGGCGACGAGGCCGGCCACCGCGCCCGAGCAGAGGCCCAGCAGGCTGGGCTTCTTGCGCTCGAACCACTCGACGGCCATCCAGGCCAGAGCCGCCATGGCGGTCGCGACCTGGGTGTTCAGCATCGCCTGACCGGCCAGAGCGTTGGAGGCTACCGCGGAACCCGCGTTGAAGCCGAACCAGCCGACCCACAGCATGCTGGCGCCGATCATGGTCAGCACCAGGTTGTGGGGCGCCATGTTGTCCGTGCCGTAGCCCTTGCGCTTGCCAAGGACGAGCGCGCAGACGAGGCCCGCGACACCGGCGTTGATGTGGACGACCGTACCGCCGGCGAAGTCGAGCACGCCCGCGCCGCCGAGGAAGCCGCCGCCCCACACCCAGTGGGCGATCGGCGCGTAGACCACGATCGACCACAGCGCCATGAACAGCATCATGCCCGAGAACTTCATCCGCTCGGCGAAGGCGCCGGCGATGAGGGCGGGCGTGATGATGGCGAAGGTCATCTGGAACATCATGAAGACGGACTCAGGAATGGTGCCCGCCAGCGCGTTGGGCACATCCATCTTCATTCCGCTCATCATGAAGCGGCCCATGCCGCCTATGTACTTGTTGAGGCCGGGGTCCGCGTTGGTCGTGAACGCCAGGCTGTAGGTCAGCACCATCCAGATCACCGTCACCAGCGCCGTGATGGCGAAGGACTGGGTGATGGTGGCCAGCACGTTCTTGCGCCGGACCATGCCGCCGTAGAACAGGCCGAGCGCCGGAATGGTCATCAGCAGGACCAGCGCCGTGGAGGTGAGCATCCAGGCCGTGTCGCCGCTGTCCGGCGCCCAGGGCTTGGCTTCTTCAGCCGGAGCCGCGGGCGCGGCGGCGACCGGTGCAGCCGCTTCCGCGGCGGCCGGCGCGGCGGCCTCAGCGGTCGCGGCGACGGGCGCGGGCGCCGGAGCGTCCTGCGCGAAGGCGGGGGCGGCTATGGGCGCTCCCGCAATGGTGGCGGCAAGCACGAAGCCCGCCAGCCGGTTCAAACCGAACAGTTTCATGACGATCCCCTTGTCCCGATGTCGCTAGAGGGCGGCCGAGCCGGTTTCGCCGGTGCGGATGCGCACGGCGTCCTCGACGTTGAGGACGAAGATCTTCCCGTCCCCGATCTTGCCTGTGGCGGCGGCGGCCTTGATGGCCTCGACGGCCTTGCCGGCGGCGGCGTCGTCGACGACCGCTTCCAGCTTCACCTTCGGCACGAAGTTCACCTGGTACTCAGCGCCCCGGTAAATCTCCGTCTGGCCGCGCTGGCGGCCATAGCCCTTCACTTCCGAAACGGTCAGCCCTTCGACCCCGGCCGCGACGAGGGCTTCACGCACCTCGTCCAGCTTGAAGGGTTTGACCACCGCGATGATCATCTTCATTGCGACTTGCTCCGACGCCCCTGGGGGACGTCGCCCCCGCTTGATGCTTGCAACCGGTCCCGACGCCCTGGTGGAGCGCCCTCGCCGATCGCCGCCACGCTATTTCGGGCCGGGCGCGGAGCAGGCCTGCTGATGCATGTTGCGGCGCCGAAGGGCCGCATGCGCCCGATTCATGGGCGGCGATGGGGGCAGGCGCCCTGAAATTGTGCAGGTGGGAACAACGGCAACGTCTCGCGCGTATCTAACGGCAGCGGAGGGGCGACCGCGCCGTGTCGGCGCAACCTGGAGGATGAGGACTGAAGATGACCCTGACACGCCTTCTCGCCGCCGCCGGTTGCGCGGCGCTACTCGCAGGCGCCGCCCACGCGCAGACGGCCACCACTTCGACGAGCGTCGACGCCAACGGCGTGCAGACCACCACGACGGTCGACACCGTGGCCGGAACGACGACGGTGACGCGCTATGACCCGGCCACGGGCATGACCACCACCTATCCGTCGGCCGCCGCCGCGGCTGCCGCCGCCGGGATTCCCGCCTCGAGCGTGACGACCACGATGACCGGCGCGCCCGGCACCATCACGACCCAGGTCATCACCAACGGGCCCGTTCCGGACACCCCCGAGAACCGCGCGAAGTACGGCCAGCCGCTGTCGCACGCCGGCAAGCGGTCGGCTCCCGCCGGCAACTAAAAAATCGCCTCGGGCGCCACTTTTCGGCCTTGAGGGCGGCTATGTTGGCCGCCCTCAAGAATCGCTGGGAGCGCCCTGAATGTACCTGTCTCGCCTTGTGACCGCCGCCACCGTTGCGGCGATGATTTCCGGTGCGGCCTACGCCCAGACGTCCGCGCCGACGACCCCCGAAGCCGCCGCTCCCGCCGCTACGCCGGCGCCTGCGGC
>CAMLKO010000254.1 GCA_946480495.1 uncultured Caulobacteraceae bacterium | reverse complement strand
TTTTGCGCGAACAGTGATGGTGGGAAAGGCGCAAAGCCATGCTTCAACAGCAGCGTACCAACAGCCGGGGCGAGAAGTACGTCGTGGGTCCGACAGGGTCGCCGCTGACGCTTGCCGATCTGCCGCCGCCGAACACGCAGCGGTGGGTGATCCGGCGCAAGGCCGAAGTCGTCGCGGCCGTCCGCGGAGGTCTCCTCACGCTGGACGAAGCCTGCGAGCGTTACTCGCTGACCAACGAGGAATTCCTCGCCTGGCAGCAGTCGATCGACCGTCACGGCATGGCCGGCCTTCGCGCCACGCGCCTGCAACAGTACCGCTAGCCACAAATCTTCCCCCTTTTGTGGACTAGTCAAACGGCTACGGCCGCGCTCTTCGTGGGCGCGGCCGTTTTGTTTTTGGGCTGGGCGGGGCGCGAACGGTCCGGAAACCCTGATCGGCCATATTGGCGGACGAGGGACTTTCACGGGAAGGGAGTAGCCCGATGAGGAAGACTTTCTACATCACGACCGCTGTGGCCGCCCTGGCCTTTGCGGGCAACGCCTGGGCTATCGGCCCCGGCGCGCACGGCGGCGGTCACGCGGGCGGCGGCGGTCACGCCGCAGCCGCGGCGGGCGGCCACGCGCTGGGGGCCGGCGCTCACGGCGGCGCAGGCGCCCATGGCGGCTCCGGCTCGAGCCACGGCATCGGCGCGGCGGTTTCGGCGGCGGCGAAGTCGGGCGGCGGCGCGGCCGCGGTCCTGCCCAACACCCGCGCCTCCGAGACCGGCATCGAGCACGGTTCGGCGGCCGGCACGCAAAATGACGGGGCGGGCGACGAAACCGGCGACACCGCCGGCGACGACGGCGGCGACTCCGGCGGCGACACCTGACCGCTTTCACAGGGCTGAAAGGCCGCGGCCGCGCTTCCTAAGGGAGCGCGGCCGTTTCGTTTTGAGGCCCGATAACCCGGAACGATTGCGGGCCGGCAGGGTTCTATCCCGTCGCGAGGGGACAGGTTCACGAAGGAGTGAAACCCTATGAGAAAGCTTCTGTATGTTAGCGCCGCGGCGGCCGCTCTGGCCTTCGCCGGCGCCGCGCAAGCCGCCGGTCATGGCGGCATTGCCGGGCACGTCGGCGGGATGGCCGGCGCGCATGTCGGCGTAGGCATCGGCGCCGGAACGCATGTCGGCGCAGGCGCCGGAGCCGGAGCCGGGGCTGCCGCGAGCAGCCATGGCGTTGGCTCGGCGGTTTCGGGCGCGGCCCGGGCCGGCGGCGGCGCGGCGGCGGTCTTGCCGAACACCCGCGCTTCAGCGAACGGCGTGGAATACGGCTCCGAGTCAGCCACGAAGGGCAACAAGGTCGACGACGACACCACCACCACGACCGACACTGACGCCTCCACCCACGCCAACAACGGCGTCGGCGCGGCGGTCTCGGCGGCGGCCAAGGCCGGCGGCGGCGCGGCGGCGGTGCTGCCCAACACCCGGGCCTCGGCCAACGGCATCGAGTACGGCTCGGCCTCGGCCACGCACCACGGGACCGACACCTCGGTGACCGTGGAGACCAAGGGCCACAAGAAGGGTGACATCACGCTCAGCACCCGGGTCGACAGCGACGGCGACGGGATCGTCAACGCCCGCGATATCGATGACGACAACGACGGCGTCCTCGACATGAACGACGACCAGCCCACCACCCACGCCAACAACGGCGTCGGCATGGCGGTCTCGGCCGCGGCCAAGGCCGGCGGCGGTGCGGCGGCGGTGCTGCCCAACACCCACGCGTCGGACGAAGGCATCGAGTACGGCTCGGAATCGGCCACCCACAACGGCACGGACACGAGCACGACGACTTCGGGCGACGACGACGCCGACTGATCCCAAAGCAGGCAAGACCCCGGCCGCCACGCGCGGCCGGGGCTCTCCCTGTTTCCCGGCATTGCCCGAACGCTTCGGCGCTGGTAGCCATTCCGGCCAGCAGCGGCGTGTGGCCGCCGGGAAATAGTTGATGGCTGGTAGATCCTCGGAAGCACGCGGACAGGGCGAGGCCCTGCTGTGGGACCTGCTCACTTTCGATAAGCTGATGACCGGGCCGGTCGTCCACCTGATCTACTGGGCGGGCCTGGGCGTGATCGCGCTGGCGGCCTTCTCGGCGCTGGGCGCCTCGATCGGGGTGGCGCTGCGCGAAGCCTCCATCTTCGGCAAGCTGCTTGCCTTGCCGGTGCTGGTGGCGGGACTGCTGTTCTGCGCGGCCGGGGTGCTGCTGTGGCGCTCGTTCTGCGAGTTCTACGTCGCCATCTTCCGCATCAGCGACGACCTGCGGGCCATGCGCGAAGCCGTCGACGCCGAACGCCGGCGGAGCTGAATCGGCCAGGCCGGCCCCGTTAAGGTTGCGCAACTGCGACTCTTGCGCACGATTCGCAAATCAGATTAACGATTCGGGCCGAGGCGGCGTTCACCATTAACCAGTCTTAAATTAACTTCTCGCGAGGATGCGCGCGAGAGATGGGGGCGGACTCCGATCTCAGTAACTGGCCGCTGACCGGCGGGAGGGCCCATGCGCGTTCTATTGATCGAAGACGACAGCGCGACCGCGCAGACGATCGAGCTGATGCTCAAGTCCGAGGGGTTCAACGTCTATACGACGGACCTCGGCGAGGAGGGCGTCGATCTCGGTAAGATCTACGACTACGACCTCATCCTCCTGGACCTGAACCTGCCCGACATGAGCGGGCTGGACGTGCTGCGCACGCTCCGGGTGGCCAAGATCAACACCCCGATCATGATCCTGTCGGGCTCGGCGGAGATCGAGACCAAGGTCAAGACCTTCGGGTCGGGGGCCGACGACTACCTCACGAAGCCGTTCCACAAGGACGAGCTGGTGGCCCGCATCCACGCCGTGGTCCGCCGCTCCAAGGGGCATGCGCAATCCGTGATCAAGACCGGCGACATCACCGTCAACCTGGACGCCAAGACCGTCGAGGTGAACGGCATCCGCGTGCATCTGACCGGCAAGGAATATCAGATGCTGGAGCTCCTCTCCCTTCGGAAGGGCACGACGCTCACCAAGGAGATGTTCCTCAACCACCTCTACGGCGGCATGGACGAGCCGGAGCTGAAGATCATCG